>JAIDMU010000099.1 GCA_029050415.1 Malacoplasma sp. | reverse complement strand
ATCATAATCTTCAATTTTTTGATTCAAATATTTTTTAAAACTTTCTAAAATATGATTTTGATTATTAATAAACATGTTTATTTTTCCTTCCCTTCAATTTTTAAATGTTTTTTAATACATTTATTAAGTTGATCTCTAAAATGGGAAGGGTTATCACATAGCAAATTATGTTTTATTTCAGCAAAAGAAAAATAAACGCAAAATCTAATGATTTGATTTTTAACATTTTCAATATCATCATTAAAAGGGCTGAAAAAAGGTAAATCTAAATTTAATTCGAGTGTATAACTATTTTTTTCTTTAGGTTTAATTAAAAGTCAGTCTCTTTCTTGAGTTTCTGAACCTCTTAAAATTATTAAATCAAAATAGTATTTTGTACCATTTTTTTCTTCTATAGAATATTCAAATCCTTCATTATCTTCTTTTTTTATAAAAGTAAAATCTTCAAAAACATTATCTTCTTTTATTTTTTCTTCAATATCTTTAGCAACTTCATTATTTATTATTTCTTTTTTTTCTAATGATGATTTACTATTTCTTAAATTTCTAGATATCTGAACTAAATTAAAATCTTTTTTTTCCGTTAATTTTTTATATAAAAAATCTATAAATTCTTCTTCCAAACCACTATGTCAATCAAAATCATTTTTTGCTTGAACAACTGGAAAATCATCTAAATAAATTTTTCCATATAATCTTTGATATTCAAAAGAAGCTCCATCTTTAAAAATCTTTTTCGGACGATATCCTCCACTTTCATCATCTCCAATTATGGTTCTTCCATATCTAAAAAGAATTAGTCCTGCTTTTTTTCTATTACCAGTTTCTAAAATTCCTATTCAACCTTTAATATGGTATTTTTGGTCTTCAAAAAATAAATAATCATCTATTTCTATTTTATATTCATTACCATTTTTATCTTGTCTTATTTTAGGTTCTCTAAATTCAATAGGAATAGCTTCAAAAATACTTTTTATTTTATAAAAATTTTCTTTATTATTTGCTATATCTTCATTAACTCTTGTAACATCAAAAAATTCTCTTTCTGAATTTTTGTTGATTTTTAATTTTACAACTCTTATTTCCAATTTATCATTTATTATGTCTTCCCTGTATTTAGAAGCAAGAATTTCACAAATTGATTTAAGTTTTGTTGGAGTAAATTTTTTAGTTATTTCACTAATTTGTATTAAAGTTCCAAAGTCAAAAATTTTAGATTTATCTTTAAAGTAATTACCTTCAAAATATTTTGGTTCAATATTACTACTTTCAAGTTTATCTAATGACATTGAAATTCTTACAGTTTTATCTTCATTTATATTTTTACTTAAAATTGATAATTTATTTCCCAATCAAAAAGCAGCAGTTTTTAATCCCATACCAAATTCATTTCTACTTTTGTTAGTAAATTTTGAAGGAACATTAAGTTTTAAAACTCTTTCTAAATTTGAGTTTTTTATTCCATAACAGTTATCTATGATTTGAATTTTTTCACTATTATTTATTTTGTCTTCAACATGAATTAAAAAAATTTTAGGTTCTATTTTTCTTTGAATATTTCTGTTATCTTTATAACTCTGTGTTGAATTATCAATAAATTCAGAAATAGCACTAGGGTGTTTATATGTTAATTTTTGAAAAATATTATAAATACTTAGTGGTGGTGTTATATCAATTTTTTCCACCATTTTATTTTTATTAAAATCATTCATTTTATTACTCCTTATAAATAAATTTTGTTTTTTCTTCAAAGTCTAAATTGTCAATTTTTTCATTATCATAAAAAATAAATTTTTGTTGTTCATAATCACTAATAATGTTTGTTATATTAACAATAAAATATTCATTGCCACTTTCTTTTTGATCTTTTCTAAAAATATTTTCGTTTGGTGACATCTCAAAATATGATTTTTCATCATATGTACCTTTTACATCAATGAAAATGTGATTATTAATACAAAAGTCATATGGTTTGTAAGATTCTTTAAACTTATTAACTCATTCAACACTAGTTATTTTTTCTATTCTTAAATTTTTAGCAATAAAATCTGGATCGTTTTTTATTTTTTGATAAAAAATATTTTCTGCTTTTTCTCCTATTTCTTTATTTTCATGATGTTTATTTTTTAAGTTGGTATTTTCTGTATTTATTTCATCAAAAGACAAAAATTCTATATCATTATCAAGATCAATTTCTTTACTTATTTCACTATCTAATATCTCACTTATTTCTTCAATACTTTCATTTGTTATTTTTGAGTGTTTTTCTTCACTGTTTTGCAAATCATCATTAAAAATACTACGAAGTTTTTCTAGTGCTTTGAATTTGTCAATTTCTCTAATAATTCTTTTCTTTTCAAATTCTGTTAATTCAATAAATTCACTATCTTCACAAAATAACAAATCATTAAAATTTGTTGAAAAGTATATTCAATAATCTTTATTGCTATTAGTGTCTTTAGTTAAATACTTAATTTTTATATTATTTTTCAAACAATAAACTATATATATAAAATCAATTCATACCGATTTTAACGATGAAGAATTATTTACTATTGGTAAATAAGAATTAAACTTTACATAGCATTTTTTATTTCCTGCATCATAAACAGAAATAGG
>JAIDMU010000098.1 GCA_029050415.1 Malacoplasma sp. | reverse complement strand
TTTTTTATCTTTGATTCTTTATTCTAAAGACTTTATTTATTGCATTTTTTAATTTGTTTGTTCTGTTTGTGGTTTATCTCCTTTCTGTGCTTAAAACTAGAATTATAAATATAAATTGAAAAGTTTGTTAAATGAACACTTAGTGCTGCTAGGTGTTTTTTCTTGTCTTTTTTTATAAAAAATATATAAAATATTAAAAGTAAAAGTTTAGATTTTATTGTTTCATGAAAGTAAATAAATTAATAATTTTTGGGGGAAGTTTTGACCCAATTCATAATGGTCATTTAAAAATAGCAAAAAAGGCTTTTAAAAAAATAAAAGCTGATAAACTTTTTTTTGTTCCTTGCAACAATCATCCAAATGAAAAAAATATTTCTGCTTCAAATTCTGAAAGATTAGCCATGCTAAACTTAGCTATTCAAAATATTCCAGAATTTGAAATTTGTGAATTTGAATTAAACAATAATGAACTTTCTTATACAGTTAATACAATAAGATATTTCAAAAAAAATTATACAAACTATGAATTGTATTTACTGATTGGGTATGATCAGTTAGTACATTTTAAAGAATGAAATGAATATCAAGAAATTTTAGATAATGCAAAAATTGTTTGTCATGTTAGAAAAATTGACAAATCACTAATTAAACAAAATGTAGATTTTCCATATATTAAAATTGGTTTTAAAAATATAAATGCTGCATCAAGCCAACTAAAAATTAATCCCAAAAAATCTTTTTTAAACAACAAAGTTTTAAATTACATTAATGAAAATGCTATTTATGTTGAAGATCGAGAAAAATTGGTTTTAACTGAATATCGTTTAAACCATTGTAAAGTAGTTGCAAATATTGCAAAAGATTTAGCTTTATCTCATAAACTTTATCCGATTGTTAAAAAAGCATATGTTGCTGGTTGGTATCATGATTATGCAAAAGATATGCCTAAAGAAAAGCTAGAAGAGATAGCTAAAAAAATTAAATTAAAAAATTATGTTTCTTGAAAAGTATTACATGGACATGTAGCAGCATATATTATGGAAAAAGACTTTTTTATGGAAGATTATCAAGTTTTAACAGCAGTTAGAAGTCACACCTTACCATATGATTTTTCTTCACTTTCTAAAATTGTTTATATTGCTGATAAATTAGCTCCTAGAGATGATGAAGCAAATCAGATAAGAAAAGAATGAGCTAAATTAGCATTTAAGGATTTAAATTTATGCTTTGAAACAATTAAAAATTTTTATGATGATTTCTATGCTAGAAAAAATGAAGAAAAAACGGAGTTATAATGATTGGTTTTATTTTTGCAATGGAAAATGAAATAACTTCAGTTAAAGATATTAATAAAAACATTAAAGTTTATCAAACTGATTTTTTTAAATACTATTTATTTTCTCAAAATAACCAAGATTTTGTTTTTGTTTTTAGTGGAATTGGTAAAGCTAATGCTGCTTGTGCAACATTAGAAATTATAAAAACTTTTTCTTTAAAAAAAATTATAAACATAGGAATTTGTGGGACAAATAAAAAACACTTAAAACCTAATGATATTTTAGTACTTAGAAGAAATTATTATTTAGATGTTGATGCAACTTTTTTTGGTTATAAACCTGGTCAAATACCAAAAGAAAAACCTTATTTTGAAAATAATAATGAACTAACAAATTCAGTAAAATTAATTTTTAATGAACAGAAAATTGATTTTATTGAGTGTTATGGTGCTAGTTCAGATAGTTTTATAAATATAAATAATTTTAATAAGTTTGATAATAATTTATTTAATCTTGTTAGTTGCTTAGAGATGGAAGCAACTGCAATTAAACAAGTTGCAAACAAAGCAAATGTTGAAACATGTTTTATTAAAGTTATTTCTGATAATGTTTTAGAAAATGAAAGTAGTTATGAAAAAACCAAAGACA
>JAIDMU010000097.1 GCA_029050415.1 Malacoplasma sp. | reverse complement strand
GTATTCAGGCCACAACATTCAGGTTATCAATTCCTTTTAATTACAATTATTTATTTTATATTTTTGATTTTGGAGAAAGTATATGTCTAATTTTTTAATAGGAAATGGCATAGATATGCATAAAATAGCTAAAAGTAATAAACCACAAAAACTGGGCGGATTGTCTTTTGATTTAGGTTATCAAATAATAGCACATTCTGATGGAGATATTATTTTTCATTCTTTAAGTTCTGCAATTTTTGGTGCTTTGTCCTTAGATGATTTGGGAACTTATTTTTCTGATACAGATTTAAAAAATAAAAATCTTGATTCTTTTTTAATTTTAAAAAAAGCTTTAGATTCACTTAAAGAATCTGGCTTTCAAATAGCTAATGTAGATATTACTTTTATTAGTGATTTAATTTTTTTAAAAGAAATTAAAAGTGAAATTAAAAAGAATTTAGAAAAAATTTTGAAATCTAAAGTTAGTTTAAAAGCTACAAGATTTGAAGAAAATATTGAAAAAGCTCAAGTTAATACAGTTTTACTTTTGTTTAAAAAATAAAGATTTAATTTTTTGTTTTGATTATTGATTTTTTTAAATTATATAAATAAATTTAGTTTAATAAATATGTTAAAAAATAAATATTTTTTTAAGTTAAAATAAAATTTATTTACAAGGTAATAAGAGAATGGTAAAAGCTTGCTATGGATAGAAGAGTAGAAAAAATATTGATTACAAGAGAAGAAATTCAAAAGGGGATTATTAAAGCTGGTGAATGAATTAGTAACCAATACAAAGATAAAGAATTGGTTTTAGTAGGCTTATTAAAAGGATGCTTACCATTTTATGGACAATTAGCAAGTTATATTACAGTTGATTGTATATTTGATACTATGCTTGTTACTTCAAGTTGAAAAGGTGATACAAGAACACATATTCAACCTAAAATTAAATTAGATATAACTGAAAATATTACAGGTAAACATGTTTTAATAGTTGATGAAATTGTTGATAGTGCTTTGACTTTAAAACATGTTAAAGATTATTTAATTAGCAAATATAATCCAGCATCTGTAGAAACTATTACTCTTTTAGATAAACCAGAAGGTAGAGAAATAGATTTTGATCCAACATATTCATGTTTTTCTGTTGAAAATAAATTTTTAGTTGGTTATGGATGTGACATTGATGGAAAATTAAGAAATTTACCATATGTTGGTATTTATAAACAAAATAGCAAATAGTAAAATTAAGGAAAAAAAATGGCATTCAATAAATTAGAACTTTTTATTATAAAAACTTTAAAATTAACATCAGATGATAAAAAACCTTCAGGATTTTTTAAGAAATTTATTAATCTTAAAAAAAAGTTTTTGAATGTTCAAAAAACTAATTCAGATTTAAACCAACCAAATAATAGTAAAAAAGATTTAAACCAACCAAGTGCTAGTGCTGAAAAAGAACCTAAAAAAGCAAGAAAAATTATTTGGTCAGTAGTTATCCTTATTTTTGTTTTAGGTTTAATAGCTTTAATAGTTCTAAGTGGGTTTACTTTTAGTCCTAAAAGCTATAATGCTGTTGGATTTGGTGTAAATGACGAAGACCCTAAATCTTCATATTTTATTTATCATTCATATGATCAGAATGCAACTGATTCAAATAAATATACAAATAAAGAACTTATAATTGGAAGACCTTCTTTATTTTATGAGCATAGCAGTAATACAATATATGTTTTCTATATTGAAAATTCTTTTTCAGGATCATATTATTCTTTGATTAGAACTAGCATTTCTTTATCTGGTACTACAGCTGAAAAATCTACTTCAACTACTACTAACAATCAAGAAGGTTTGATTTCATCAAACATTATTGTTGATGCTGCTGGTAGTGTTTATTTATTAAATGATGCTACAAGTAAATATGAAAAAAATGATAACTTAACAAGTGCTATGAAATTACAAGGATGAAGTTCAGACCTTTCTCCTTCTGTGCCTCAACTTTATAGTTTTTATACAGTTACATCAATAATTATGTCTGTATTACCTTTCATATTGTTATTAGGTATTATTTATTATTCAATGAGAAAAATGGGACAAGTTGGTGGTGGACAAGACAATGTATTTTCTATTGGAAAATCACAAGCTAAACTTGCTCAATCTAATGTTTTATTTTCAGATGTAGCAGGAATTGAAGAAGAAAAAGAAGAGCTTATTGAAATTGTAGATTTTTTAAAAAGACCAGAAAAATATGCTGCAATGGGTGCAAGAATTCCTAAAGGTGTTATTCTATATGGTCCTCCTGGTACTGGAAAAACTTTATTAGCTAAAGCAGTTGCTGGAGAAGCAAAAGTTCCTTTCTTTCAAGTTTCAGGATCTGCTTTTGAAGATATGTTAGTTGGGGTTGGTGCAAAAAGAGTAAGAGATTTATTTGCTAAAGCTGTAAAAGCTGCACCTGCTATTATCTTTATTGATGAAATTGATTCAGTTGGCTCAAAAAGAGGAAAATTTGAAACAACTGCTGGTTCTTTAGCAGATCAAACATTAAACCAATTATTAGCTGAAATGGATGGTTTTAGTACTAAAACCGGAGTTATTGTTATGGCAGCAACTAATAGACTTGATGTATTAGATGATGCTTTATTACGTCCTGGTCGTTTTGATAGACACATTCCAGTAAATTTACCAGATATTAAAGAAAGAGTGGCAATTTTAAAAATCCATTCAAGAAATAAAAATCTTTCTGGCACTGTTGATTTAGAAGATATAGCAAGAAGAACTCCTGGTTTTTCTGGGGCACAATTAGAAAATGTTTTAAATGAAGCAACACTATTAGCAGTTAGAAAAAACAAAAAAGCTATCACTACTGAAGATTTAGATGAAGCAATTGATAGAGTAATTGCTGGACCTGCAAAGAAAACAAGAGTTATTTCTTTAGAAGAAAAAAGACAAATTGCTTATCATGAAGCTGGTCATGCAATTGTTGGATTATATACAAAAGGTTCTGAAGTTGTTGAAAAAATTACAATTATTCCAAGAGGACAAGCAGCTGGGTATACATTATCAGTTCCAGAAGTTCAAGAACTATCAATTCGTAAAAAATCAGACCTTTTAGGAATGGTTGCAGGATTGCTTGGTGGTAGAGCATCTGAAGAAATTAATTTTGGTAAAGAATTTATTTCCACTGGTGCAGCAAATGACTTATACAAAGCTACAAACATTGTAAGATCAATGGTTACACAGCTTGGGATGTCTTCTGTTGGAATGGCACAATACTATCCATCTGAAGGAACTGTTAATCCTTATCAAGTTAAAAACTTTTCAGAAAATACTTCTCAATTAATTGATAAAGAAATTGAAAAAATATTTAAAGAAAGATATGAATATGCTTACAAAATCATTAAACAAAATAATCGTGAAGTTGAATTAATAGTTGAGTCACTTTTATTGTTAGAAACAATTATTAAACCCCAAATTGATTACATTCATAAGCATAAAAAACTTCCTGTTGAAGCTTTAGAAAAGAAAAAAGAATTGGAAGAAAAAAAGAAAGCTGAAGAAATGATAAAAAAAGCAAAATCAGAAAAAACTAAAGAAGATAATAAAGAAAAAACAGACAATTCTGAAAATAAAAAAGATAAAAATTAATTCAAGAAATATAAGTT
>JAIDMU010000096.1 GCA_029050415.1 Malacoplasma sp. | reverse complement strand
ACTATCTATCTTACTCTTATTCTATTCTTTTTCTGCGGATGCGCTAAAACTGAGAATAAAAAACAAAAAGCAAAATTAGAGTAAAAACTAAAACAATATTTGAAATTAAAAAAGGAACAAATCTTTTGTGTCCAAAAAAAGAAAATGTACTTAATTTATTTTCTTTAGGTTTTTTTAAATTTGATTTAATAGTAATATTTTCATATCTATTTAAATTTTTTTCAGATGTATTTAAATCATTATTTTTCTCAAATGCTTTATTACTTAAATCGATTTTCACAAGTTAACCACTATTTTTTTATATCTTATTATAATAATTAAAATGAAAAAAAATAAATAAAAAATATTATCATTAAAGATAATATTTTTTGTAGAAATTTTATTTCACATTATATTAAATGATTTATTTTATTTTTTAGTTTAAGAACTTGTGTTCATATTCATAAAAGTCATTGAAAAAACTAAACCATAATTTTTTTGATTATTTTTTCAAACACTTCCCTCTTTTAAGCTAAAAACAAAACTTACAGAAATAGAAGAAAATGATTCACTAGTTACTTCACCAACACTAACAACACCAATAACTAAATCACTAGTAATATTGTTAAAATTAACATCATTTAAATTTAAATCAACACCAGCACTAGTTGATGTACTAGTGTTTTTAAAAGAATTATGAGTAGTTAAAAAGTTTTGAAAACTTGCAACTTCTTTAAAATTCATAGCTGTATATGTTTTAACAGAAGAAACTGTTTGTTCAGTTCAATCTGCAGAACTTCAAATTTCATTTTTTAATTCTTCTACTGTTTTATTTGTAGCACTATTCCCTGAAAATGATAAAACACTTTTACCTTGTACTTCAAATACAGAGTATTGATTGTTTGAGTTATCTACAATATCTGGTGCTTCTTCTGCTGATGATTGTGATGTTTCATTTGAATTACCACAAGAAACCAAAGTTATTGGAACAAGAATTGAAGGAACCAAAAGTAAGAAAGATAATCTTTTTTTATTTAATTTTTTAAACATAAATAAATAATCCTTTCATATCAATTTAAAAAAGACTACTTAAATTTTATATAAAAACAAAAGTAGTTTAGAAAAAATTTATTTTTAAATTCATTTAAAAAACTAAATCAAAAAATTCTTTAGCATTTTGCAAAACTTTTTTTGCAACATCTGAAATTAGTGATTCTTTTATTTTTGCAATAAACTCTACAGTATGTTTAACATAATGGGGGTAATTTTTTTTACCTCTAAATGGTGCTGGTGTTAAATAAGGTGAATCAGTTTCAACAACTAATTTATTTAAATCAATTTTTTTTACTGCTTCTTGTAAACTTGTAGCATTTTTGAAAGTAACAATTCCTGGAATGGAAATTAAACAATTCTTTGATAAATAAAAGTTTGCTTCATCTAAATTTGAAGAAAAACAATGAATT
>JAIDMU010000095.1 GCA_029050415.1 Malacoplasma sp. | reverse complement strand
GTTTATTTCCATGCTTTTACAGGAAGTTACAAAAATAAAAGTAATATTATTGATAAATTTTTAAATTGTAACTTCTATGCTTTTGACATGCCAGGTCATGGTCAAACACCAGTTGTTAGTGAAAATGAAATTTCAATTCATAATTTTTCAGAATTAGCAATTGAATTTATTTTAGATTATGACATTAAAAATATTATTTTATTTGGCCATTCAATGGGTGGAGGAATTTGTAATATTATTGCTAATGATTCTAGAATTTCAAGCAGAGTAGAAAAAATAATTTTAGAATCACCTGCTAATCCTGCAAGTAAAAAAAATTATGAAACTATTATTAAATATTTAATTCCAGATACATTAGAACAAATGGAAATGATTGGTAAAGAACTTTTTTATAATCCAATTGCTTTTTTTGGATCTGAAAAGAATTATTTAAGGTTTATTAGTATAGAGTTTCAAAGATTGCAAAAACAAAAATTTTTAAAAAAAATTATCGATAAAGAAAATCAAGATGAGCTAAATATAGGTGCTTTACAAGCAATTAATAACAATAAAAAACCTACTCTATTGATTTTAGGAAAAGAAGATAATATCATTCCTTATGAAGAGAGTGTTTTTATTTTTAAGCAAAATCCTGTTTTTGAAATTTTTACTATTGAAAATACTAAACATGTTCCTATTGCTGAAAAAACAAACATTGCTTTAACTAAAATAAATGATTTTATAAAATAATTTATTAAAAATTTTTTATATTTTTTGGAGTTGCTATGCAAAAAGGAATTGATGATATTGCTATTATTGAAAATTATACAATTAATGAAAGAGTAAAAGATGAATTAACATTGTCAGATATTCATAAAACACCTTTGTATGTTGATGAGTATGAAACATATCTTTTGAAAATTGAAGCAGAGATTTTAGAAAAAGAAGCTTTAGAAAAAGAACTTTGATTAGTTAATAATGCAGAAAAGGTTTATTCTAAATCAAGAAATTTAATAAAAAAATTTAAATATTAAAATATTGTATAAACTTTTATTATATACCTATATTTTTAATTTTCACTAAATAAAATTTGTTTTTTATTTTTTTACATAATATAATATAAGAGTATCTTTGTAGTTTATACATTTAACTAAAACTTATATTTTTTTGAGGAAATTAAATATGGCTAAAGAAAAGGATTCAAATGTTCAAGAAGTTGAAGGACAACCTGAAGCAGTTGAAAACAAAAAAACAACTGATGTAGATAGTACAGATCATTTAGATTTTGAATATGATAGTGAAGAATTTAGAAAAAATTTACAATTATATTCAAAAATTATAGATAGAAGTGATGACATAGTTGCTACTATTTATAAGTTCATGAACAAAACTTTAGATGCTCCTAGTAAGGCTGAAATTGAGTTATATCGTAAATCAATTATTATGGCCATTAGAAAAGGTAATCATAAAAAGTATGGTTATTTGTATAAAATAATAGCTAAAAATGTTTATGATTACAAAGAGCATGTAAGAGATCAAAATTATAAAGCAAATAATCAAGTGATTATTAATCCAAATATATTTGCTATTTCTTGGAATGATTTACAAGCAAACATTAGGGACCGTTTAAGAAACACTGATTCTGAAATGCTTACACCAGAAAATTTGGAAAAAGCTTATAAAGGTGAACTTGATAAAGTTAAAAAGCTATATGAAAAATTAAAAGATATGGCTGATAATGGTGTAGAAGTTCCAAATGATGTAATGAACATGACAAGAAGTACAATGTTGAAGTTAACAGATTTAGTAAATATTTTTATGCTAGAAAATTTTGATGAACTTCAACCAATGATGCAAGAAATTCAAATGTTTGAAAAGCATCATACTTTCACAGATAGTGCAAATAATTCTATTTTTATTGATGCAAATTTTAAAAGCATTACAAATCTTACACAACCTGTAAATGATACAGATGCAGCAACTAAAAAATATGTGGACGAACAAATTGAAAAAGTTTTAATGCAAATTAACTCTAAATAATATCATTGAATAAGTAGTAATATATAGGAGAAATGTCGATGAATAATGATAAATTAAGAAACTTGAGTAATCAAGAAATTGAACAAATCAAATTAGAAGCTGAAAAAACTAGACAACAAGTTGTTAATGTTATCTCTAAAGTATCTAAAAATACTGTGGAAAGAGAAGAAGTTTTAAAACTTTCTTTCCTTTGTGCAATGGCTGGTGAATCTATTTTCATGTTGGGTCCTCCAGGGATTGCTAAATCTTTAGTTTCAAGAAAAGTTGCTGACATCTTTAGAAACTCAAATACTTTTGAAGTTTTGATGAACAGATATAGTACTCCAGATGAAATCTTTGGACCAATTGACATTGTTCAATTAAAACAAGGTAAATATGTTAGAAAAACTGATGGTTATTTGCCTACTGCTGAAATTGGGTTCTTAGATGAAATTTGAAAAGCATCATCTTCAATTCAAAATGCATTATTGATGATTATTAATGAAAAAATATTTATTAATGATGGTAAACCAGTTAGAGTTCCATTAGCATTGTTAATTGCAGCATCAAACGAGTTACCTGAAAGAAATAAAGGTCTAGAAGCGTTATGAGACCGTTTCATTATTAGAGTTGATATGAAACCAATTCAAGCTGAAGATAAATTGCTTAACTTAATTGATAATCCAGTAAACATTTTAGATGAACAAGAATTATCTGAATCAGAAAAATTTGAATTATCATATTTGCAAACTGTTGCTAAAAATACACACTATGTTGAAATTCCAAAGAATGTAAAAAGATTCATTTCACTATTAAGAAAGAAAATTAATGAGTTTAATGAAAAAGTTAAAGAAGTAAACCAAAATCCAAATGACTTTGACTTAATTTATGTTTCTGACCGTAAATGAAAAAAAATTGGATCACTACTTAGAACTTCAGCATATTTGAATGGTAGATTACATGTTGATGTAACTGACTGTTTTATATTACAAAATGTAATTTGAAACAACACTACACAAATTCCAGAAATTATTAAAATGATTAATGATACAGCATCTTCAATTGAATATGGAATTGATGGAAGATATGCTTATGCTGTTGAATCTTTCAATAAAATTAGAGAAACAATTATTGATAACATTGCTATCCACGAAAAGAAAGCTAATGTTGTTATTAAACCATACCGTAATAAACAAGGTGTTTATTATTACTTTATGGATGGTGAAAAAAACAAATATTTCTTTAAAAAAGAAGATATTGACAATATTCCAAAAAATGATAACTTTGAAGTTATGGATTGAATGGTTAATTATTGTACAGCTGAAGAATTTAAAACAAGTGCTTCTCCATCTAAACGTGCATTAATTAAATATGATGGAACTAATTTCTTTGTATATAGAGATGCAAATGAAAATGGTGAAAAAATTAAAATTTATACTAACTTTGAAGAAAAAGAAGTTGATCACTACCGTTTAGTTAGACCAACAGTTGATTTCATTAAAGACATTAAAAATACTGCTACGACTTTAATTAATAGAATTAACTTAGACATTGATGGTTTAAAAATATTAAGAGAAAAAAGATTTGATGGAGTAACAGCAAATAACATTTTTGTTGAGAAAAAAGATTTAGGTTTCTTAAAAGAAGCTATTGAGGACTCTATTCAAAAACTTGAAGATATAGTTGATAAAACAAAAGACATGTTTGTTTACATTAAACTAATTAACTATGGATTCACAACAAAAGATAAAGACAAAATTTTACCAACATTAAATAGTTAATTTTTCAAATTAACTATTTATTTTATTACTACAACATATATTTAAGAAAATAGGAATAGGCTATGATATTTAAAGAAATAGATATTGTTAACCAAATAGTTAGTCTTTTAGAACAAAGTCAAACAACAGTTTTAAAACTTTATTATTTTGTTAATGGGGAAGGTAATAATCCAACTAAACAACAATATGAAAAGTTTAAAAAAGAATTAATTAATTCTGTTAAAAGAAAAAAAGAAAATGCATTAAATTTATTTCCAATCATTAAATATTTTGAATCTAAAAGAATGACTGAAGATGATTTAAAAGCTAATGAAACTTTGTTTACTGTTCCAACTGATGAAAAAATTGCAATAGCTTCTCCAATTAAAGTTTTAGATCAAGTACCAGAAACTAAAGAGTATGATTTAAGTATTTTATGAGATTTAACAAAGGTTGAAGAAAGAGAATCACAGTTGTTTAAAGCTGTAGAAAATTATTTCAATATTGTTAAAGATGATGAAAATTTAAAAAGATTTATTCGAATTATTGGGACATATATTGAAGAAAATTTGGAGTTGGTTGAACAAGAAAAAGATTTGTTTATGGAAAACATTCCACAAGAAACTTTTGCTTTATATCAAAGTAGTGATTTAAATAATTTGATTCCTAATGAAATTGCTCAACTTGATGATCCAGATTTAGAAATTATCTTTTTGAAAAACTTCATTGAACAAAAATTATTAACTTACCAACTTTGGGGAATTGAAAGAGAACTTCAAGAAGAATGAATTATTCGTCAAAAAGACATTGGTGAAAGAGGACCTATATTTATTTGTTTAGATACTTCTGGATCAATGCGTAATATGAAAGAAATTATTTCTAAAGCTTTAACTTTAGTTTTTGTTAGAGAATTGGAAAGATTAAATATGAACATTGTGTTTATTCCTTTTTCAATGGATGCAAAATTTTATGATTTATACAATAGTCAAGTAAAGTTTAAAACAGTTAAAATGAATTTAAGAAAATCATTTTATGGTGGAACTGATTTAGAAAAATTATTTCATACTATTGAAAATGTAATGCATAAAAGTAAATATAACAAAGCAAATATTTTGATAATGTCAGATTTTGTGTTTAAAAAATTACCTAAAAATATTCTGAAAAAAATTAAACACTTACAAGAGTCAGGTCACAAAATTCACTCACTTGCAATTAATGATCAAAACTACAAAAATGATTTATTGAAACATTTAAACACAAATTGAACTTATACATATAATTGAAAATCAAATAGTGAAATCATTGAAGATGAATTGATTAATGAATTAATGAATGCATCTTCATTATCGATGGAAGTAATTGATACTGTTCAAACTTTTGGTATTATCAAAAAAGTTAAAGATTATGATTTTGTTGAAGACAAACAAGAATTACTTAAAAATTTAAATGAAAATTTAGATTTAAACAAACCAATTGATATTTCTAATTTAGATGATATTTCAATAGAGTAAATATATGT
>JAIDMU010000094.1 GCA_029050415.1 Malacoplasma sp. | reverse complement strand
TTATGAGGCAATGAGTTATTTAAAATGTGATAGTTATAATACGGAAGGATACTAGTTATGAATAGTTTAAAAAGAAAATTATCCAGTTTAATAAATGTTAATAGAAGAGACAGTTCTATTTTTACAAGTTTTAATCAAACACATATTTCAATTTCAAATTATGTGAATTTTACTGATTTAAAATCATTTTTTGAATCTGATAAAAAAAGTTTATCTGTAAAAATAAATACAAACTTAAGTTTAGTAAAAAGTGAACTAGAAAAAGCAAGTGATTCTTTAACTTTTTTAAATTTAGTTAATAAGTATCAAATTTATTTTTCAAATACAAAAAAAGATATTTTAGAAAAAAATTTTAACAATGAAAATAAGAAAAATGCCATAGATTTTGCAATTAATTATTTAGAAAATATGAAACTTAAACTTATTTCTTTGCAAAGAAAAGCAAAAGAAATAGAAAAAGACAAAGGTAGTTGAAATTTATATCTTGCTAGGTATTTTTTAAAAGGTTTAACATACAACAAAAAGCAAGCAATTAATGCACCATTAGTTTTATATAAAATTGAAATTGTTGATAATAATTCTGAAATAACAATTAAAAAAGTAGATTACACAAATGACTTGAACGAAAAATTAATTGTTTTTCTTCAAAGGGATAGTGGCCAACAAAAAAGACCTCTTTCTGATTTTTACACTTTTTCAAGTATTAATGAAAACATCAAACAAATAGAAGATATTACTGATAAAAAAATAGAATTAATACAAACTAATGATTTTTCTTTTTTAAATGAAACTTCTAAAATGGTTGAAAATTCTTATCAGGAACTTGTTATTGAAGATAGAGTTTGTCTGGGAATTTTTGAACCAAGTGGTGGAAAATTAAAAGATGATTTAGAAAAAATCTTAGAAAAAGGCGAAGAAACTGGAATTTTTGAAAAACCACCAATAGTTTCAATTGAAGAAATAAAACAAAAAGAAGTTAATTCAAAACCGATTGTGCAAATTAATCAATTAGATTTATATCAAAAATGTGCTGTTAGATCTTCACTTTTAGACAACACTATTGTTCATGGACCTCCAGGAACAGGAAAATCTGAAGTTATTGCTAATGTTATTGCTAATATTTTATTAAAAAATAAAGATGTTTTGATGGTATCAGAAAAAGCAGCAGCTTTAGATGTTTTAAATAAGAGATTAAAAGATTTAAGTATTTTTATGCTTTTAATTTATGACACAAAAGATAAAAATAAATTTTATGGTTCATTGCAACAACTTTTTGACTATATTGGTGATTCTTGGTACTCTGGTTACAATACAAACTCAACAGATAAAGTAGTTTCTTTTTTTAATGAAATAAGTGAATCAGTTGAAGAATTTAAACAATCTTTAAAGGATTTTCAAAGTTTTAAAGATTATGAAATTAACAATTATTCTTTTAATGATTTTGCTATTTTATTAAATGAATTTGGTGGCATAGATTTGATAAATGAAATTAAAAATTCTGAATTAATTTCAAAGTATAAAGATGTTATTACAAAAATGAATTGAACAGATGTAATATTTTTTGATAAATTAACTGAATTTATGAATTTTTGTAATAATAATTCAAAAAATACTGAACAAAATTTTAATAATTTTTTTAAAAAAGCTAAT
>JAIDMU010000093.1 GCA_029050415.1 Malacoplasma sp. | reverse complement strand
AAACAACAATAATCAAATTTTGTTTATATATTTTTTAATACCTGCTGTTAATGTTTTTTATTTCTTTAATTTTACTTATTGTTACTAAACTTCCTGCTAAAGAAAATAGAGTAGCTAAAAAATTTGTAACAGAATTTAATAAGATATCAAAACCTATTAAATCAAAAATAGTAAGAATAACAATGATGGAAATAGTAATAGAAAAAACAACAATTGGAATTTTAAATCCAAAGTTAGTTTGTTCAGAAAGAGAATAAGATTTATATAAAATAAAGCAAACTAAAATCAATGATAATAAAAAACAAGCTAGTGAAATCATTTCAATAGTAAATATGATTGAAGTTGTTTTTCTAAAACTTTCTATACCTGAATTGTTAATACTAGTTGGTAAAAAATACCCAAGAAAGATATAGGCAATATAAGCCAAAAGTGCAAAAAATGAAATGGTAACAAAACTAATAATAAAATTTTTTAAAGAATTTAGTTTACTTTCATCAACATTGAAAGAATTATTATTTTCATAAAGTCTATTTTTATCAATTTTAAAATCATTTGTAAAATAGTGTCTGCTTCTGGTTTCAATTCCTTTTAAAATATCAAAAGATAAAATACCTGATGCAACTATACCTATAATTCCAGTAAATATTCCAAAAATAAACAATGTTCTTAAAAGTTTTGTATCTTTAATTTTTGGATTAAAATTTTTTAAATTTGACAGTATAGCAAAGCAAAAAATATCTATAACAATTCCATAGATAAAACCTGCAAGTAAAACATAAAGTCACTCATTATTTAATGTTATTAAATTTGAAAAATTTAAATTTGAATTTGAATTACTAACACTTATGTAAACAAACATAAATATACCAATTAAATAACCAATCAAAAGCATATAAAAATGAATGTTAGATAATGCTTTTAAAGTTCTTAAATCACTTTTTATATTATCTTCAAAATAAATAGTGTTATTTGAATTATTTTTCTCATTGTAAACAAAAGAATTACTGTTTTCAAAATTTGTTTTAATTAATATTTTCTTTAAAAATGGATCATTAGTTTTTTTATAAGTTTCAAAAATAATATTAATTGCTTCTGCTTTTGTTATATTGTTGTTGTCTTTATTCTTATGCTCTACAGAATCACTATTAGAACTTTTTCTCATTTTATTAAGTTGATCTATAGCTTTTTCTATGTCACTATCATCACCTATTTTGAAAATAACTTCATCAGTTTTTTTATTTTTATCATCCATAAAAACTCATTCATTAAATTTATTTAATTTCATTATATATTTTCTATAACAAAAAAATAAAAATAGATAGCAGTTACTATCTATTTTAATTCCAAAATTTTTATTTGATTAAAAACGAACTTCAGGTTTTTTGAAATTTCATTCTCAAGGTTTTCAAGTTTTAGTAAATGGAACAAAATTTCCATTTGCATCTTTAATACCAGCTGGAGGAAGCATTTGAATTGGGATAAATACTAATAAACAAGCAATGAAGAAGAATATAATTGTAACTATATTTCCAACAGGTGCTGTGTAATTAGCTAGTACAGCAGATAAATCCCCTTGATTTGTTTGTACTATTTTTGCTGCTTCACCTAAAGCAGTACTAAATGCAGTTGCATTTCCTGCATATGAAGAAATTAAAGAGAATACTAATTCAAATATAGTATATCCAACATAACCAATACCTCAAATTAAACCTGCAATAATACCTGCATATTTAGGGTTAGATTGAGGTGCTTGTTGATATAAAGACAATAAAACTGGTTGAACAGCTCATAAGAACATTCCACTAATAAAGATAAAGATAAAGAAGAATGCTAAAGCTGCATCATTACCATATCCACCAAAGTAACCTATCATTAAAGAAATTGCTGCAAACACAAATCCTAAAATGAACATTGTGTGGAAAAATAATTTTCTTTTATAAATAGTTTTACTGAATGGAGAAATGAATAATAAACCAACAAAAAAACCTGCAACAAACATACAAATAAATGTTGGTCAAACTCAATTATATCCTGAACCCACAACAACAGAAGTTTTTGTTCCTAAAGTTGAATTTGCTAATGCACTTATTGATCAAGTATATTTATCTACTTCATTAACAACTGTATGACTTATAGGTGTATTATTTGCAATGTTTCACTCAACTAAAGTTTGAAGATTTGCAGGTGATTGTTCAATCACATTTCTCATTGTTCCACTATTAATGAAAACTACTGCAATTAATCAAATAATGAAAATTGTAGACATTTTTCAAGTATAACCTTGTTTAAATACTTTTCCAAAAGTTACATCATCATTTTGAAATTTTGTGTTCTGTTTTTTTTGTGCTGGAAGAACTTCCATCCCAAACATAATATAAACTACTAATATAATTGCAATAAGAGCAAGCAATAAAGTTAATATTGTCAATCATACAGCAGGATCAGCATTAATCACAGAACTTAATCCAAAACAAAAAAAGAAGTTTGCAAAGAATGCTCCACCATTAAACCCAAATTGGTTAATAGTCATAAAAGTAGGTCTTTTTTCTGTAGGCATTTTAGCAATTACACTGTTTGTGTAAGTAATTAGAGTAGTACCTCCAATTGCTAAAAATAATCTAAAGAATAAGAACAGACCAAAAGCTGCACTACTATAGTATTGTTCAGGACTTGAGCCTGCTACTAAAGTATCTTTAGGTCAATTATCCAATCCTATTACAATTAAAAACGGAAAAGATAAAACCATTAAAGATAACACAGTTATTACAGCATATCTATGTCCAATTTTTGCCAATAAATAACCCGCAAGAATCGAACCAATACCACGCATTAAAGTAATGGTTCAATTAGGCATTGCTGTAAGAGCAGCATTTGCAGTAGTAGCACCAATATTGGCATTGTACCCACCTGCAAAGTTACCTATTGAATATCATTGAACTACAAACAAGAAATACCCAAGTAAAATCATAGCTCACATAAGAACTAATTTCTTTTGAGGTATCTCTTTAGTTGCAGTCTGCTTACCAACTTGTTCACCAATAGTTGTTTGGCTAGTTGTAGTTGGGGTTTGTTTAGCAGTAGCTGCAACTTTTTGATTACCAGTTACTGACATCTAGATTCCTTAAAATTTTATATATATTAAAATTCATAAAGTCTTATGAGACTCTATGCAACTTTATTTTATTTTAAAATTTTGAAATATTTAAACTTACTTTAAAGTGTTGGACATAAAAAAAATAAAAGAGCAAAATTACTCTTTTATTTATTAGTGAAATTTTTAATGGTGGAGATGACGGGAGTCGAACCCGTTTCCACAAATTACAATACAGTAAAGTCTACAGCTTAGTTCCAAATTTAAATTTCCTTTTAACTAAAGAATTGGAACAATCTATTATTAAAAGTAATCCTAACGAACTTTCACTAATTATCATAGGAATCTAATTAGCTATCTAGTTATTAAACACTTACACCTACCTAGAAAAAGATATAAGCTTATTACCAATTGTAATTAAGCGTATAAAGCTAAATTAGCTTGTTGGCTTAAAGCATTGATTTCAAAATCGTTTAATTCTACATCAATAGCTTCATTATTATTTTTCTTAGCATTTATTAGCCTCGACAGCTATAAAGGGCTTACCCTGCTGCATTTAAAGATTAATAATTCATGTCGAAACCGTGACATCCCCATAAATCTGTTATTTAAATAAAAAATAAAACTAAATTAAATAACAGGATTTAATTATATTACTAATATTCTTTTTTTTCTTTATTCATTCTAGAAAGTGCAATACTTTCAATGTTAATCATATTTACATTAGCAGCACTTGCATATGTTGCTAAATCACTAATTTCTTCAAGATCTTCAATTGAATCTTTTACAAATCATTGCATTCTTTCAAAAGTTTCAAAATCTTTTGCTGATAAAGCAATTTCAGTTACTTGTGCAACACTTTCTCTAACTTTTTGTTCAGTCTTAACAGCTGCATTTAAAACATCTTGAATTGTAGTTAAAAATCCAAAGCTTTCTGGAATACTTAATTGATTAATTTTTAAAACATAATCAACTTGCATTAAATAACTACTTAATCTTGGTAAATGTGCATTTAATTTATCTGATGCCATATTCATAAGATAACTTGCAACATTGTCATAGCCTAAACTTTTAGCAACAGTTGCTAAGTGAGCATAAGTATTTGAAGCTTTTAATTCAACATTATAATGCTTAACAACCAATTCCATAATTCTTTCATCTTTATTTCAAATATTAGACATAATATTTAATCTCCTTAAAAAAGTTTAATATATGAGAATACCAAAAAAATAAATTTTTGTCAATTTATATTAAAAATAATATTTAATTAAATATTAAAGATTAATTAAATAAAATGAAAATAAGCAAATACTTGGGAAAATACAATTTTATTGACTACTACACAAAACCAAAAGGTTTGTGGTTTTTTAGTATTCAAGAAATTGAATCAAAATTAGAGTCTGATATTTTGTTTTATAAAAATAAAAAAAAATTAGATAACTCTAATTTTGATGATGTTTATGATGAGGATGATGAAGAAAGTTTTGATGAAGGTTCAGAAATTGATAGTTATGAATTTTATAAAGAATACAAAGAATCAAATCCTATTGATCAAAACAAAAATAATATCTACATAACTCAAGGAAACATAATTGATAAAGAATCTAGAAAGCACATTATCAATTCAAATAATGAAGTAAAAAATCACTATGACTTAGAAAAAAAATTCAAAAATAAAACAAATGAACAACAAGCAAAAAAAACTGAAGAACTAATTACAAAAAATGAATCAATAATTATTTTCCAACCAGTATTTATTTATCAAAACCTAATTACAAAACCAGATGCATTAATTAAAAAAGGAAATCAAATAAAAATAGTTGAAACAAAAGGTACTACAACCGCAAAGTTTGTGCACTACCTTGATTTATTTTTTCAAATGAACGTTATTGAAAGTCAAGGTTATTTAAAAAATTTAGATTTTATTTATGACTATGAACTGTGTTTAATAGAATACAATTTTTTGAATAAAAATTTAGTATCACTTCAAACAACACCATACATAAATTTATCTAAAGCTGTTTCATTTCCAGATTTTTCAAAAAAAGGGATAACTTCAGTTAATGAAATTACTAAAATTAAAAATGAAATTAAAAAAGGAATTCCCTATTCAGAAAATTTAGAAGCATTAAAAATTAAAGATTTAATGTATAGTAATTTCAATACACTTCAATCAAATATAGAATGCTCTACAAGTGGTCAAAGCAAAAAAAAATATACAAATGCATATGAAATAGTTAAAAAAATTAATGAAGAATTTAGAATAGTTATAACTGAACTTGAAAAGCACAAAAGAAAACTAACTGATGAAAGCGTTCCAATTTTTGAACCTTCAATAAATGATAAAAGCCCTATAAAAAATTGTGACTACTTTCCAATTGAAAGAAAACTATATTCATTAATGGGATATAACCTTTATGATTATTCATGTCTCTAATACACATCTCCGAGACAACGAGACAAGATGCAAGCTCTTATGCCGTCATCTGCTGG
>JAIDMU010000092.1 GCA_029050415.1 Malacoplasma sp. | reverse complement strand
AATTGTTTTTCTTTTTTTTTTTTTTTTTGCTATAAAAGTATTAATTATTAGATTAAAAATAGTTTTTAATGAGTGATTTTAAAAATGGAAAACATTGCAAAATTAAAGTAAATAAAAATTATCTTTTCATAAAGAATTATCACTTTAATTCAATTAATTAATTTAAACCAAAAGGAGTAATTTTAAAGTGTATTCAAATATATTCAAATTAAATAACAACACTATTTCATTTATTAGAAATTTTGACATTGTTCATCAAGATAGTTTATGAAAAACTTATGAGGGTTGGTTTATAGGTGCAATAGTAGTAGTGTCTTTATTGTTAATTGCATATTTAGCAATTGTAATATATGAAAAACTGTATTTTTTTCAAATTTGAGAAATTGTTAAAAGAAATCCAAAAATATGATCATCGGTTATTTCATCAATAGTGATTATTCTAATATTAGCTTGTACTTTATTTTTAGGTGAATATGGACCTTTAATTATTTGTGCATCTGCAATAGGGATACTTTTTCTATCTTGTATTATTTTTCATTCTTTGGTTATTTTTATTTGATATTGTAAATATGGAAGTTATGGTGCTGGTGTCCCAACTATATATGAATCAGGTAGTGGATATAGTGACAGTAGTGGGTATGATGATAGTGACGATGATGACTATGACGACGATGATTATGATGAAAATGAAGATGACGATGACAACTATGACAATGAAATATATGATATTAATCCAAGTAGTGATGAAATAAAACAATTATCTAAAGATCAACTTATTGATTATTGCCAATATCATGAAATTATAGGAAATTATGACAGATTAAAATTTTATAGTCGAAATAAAATTATATGATTTATTAGAAAATGAAATTCTAATCAAGATGTAGAATATGCAATGAATTATGATTTAAGAAGTTTGAATAGAACTCAATTAATGACTTATCTAAACATTTTAGATTACTATTACAACAGAAGAATGAGTGATTTACAACTTGCTTGTGCTATTGCTGATATTGATTATGATAATGGTAAAGGACTTTTAATTTTTTTTAATCTAGATGAATTATATGAAATTTGTGAAATGAATAATATAACAGACTATGAAGATATGGAGTGAGATGATCTTTTAGATTTTTTATTTAACTATAATTTGAAGAGATTTAAAATAACAATAAAAGATAATTTAACTTATATAAATGATAGTATTTTGTGAAACACAAATGTTGATACAAATGCTCAAAAAAATGAAAATAATGCAACAAATTCAAATGCTTCAAATAGACAAACAAATAATTTGGAAAATAAAAATCCTATTACTTTAAAAGATATTGCAGGATTAGATGAAGTAAAAAAAGCTTTTAATGAAAAAGTAGTTTTACCTATTAAATATTCTCACCTTTATAAAACTTTTAATAAAAATACAGGTGGAGGTATTTTGTTATATGGTTTACCAGGAACTGGTAAAACTTTATTTGCAGAAGCTGTTTCTAATGAAATTGATGCAAAGTTTTTTTCTATCAAGTGTTCTGATATTAAATCTATGTATATTGGTGAAAGTGAAAGAAAAATAAAAAAATTATTTAAAGATGCTAGAAAAGAAAAAAGAGCTGTTATTTTCTTTGATGAATTTGAATCTATTGGTAAAACACGTTCAAGAGAAACTCTTGATGCTGAAGCAACTGTTCCTGAAATATTAGCTCAAATGCAAGGTGTTGGTACTGACAATAACAACATTTTAATTATTGCTGCAACTAATAGACCTTGAGATATTGATAGTGCTTTATTAAGACCAGGAAGATTTGATGAAAAAATTTATGTTCCTTTACCAGATCACTTAGCAAGAAAAGAGATTTTTAAAATTAAACTTAAAAATATCCCACACGAAAATATAGATTTTGATCTTTTAGCTTCAATTACTAATAATTGTAATGGAGCAGATATTAGTCATTTTTGTGAAAGATTAAAAATGTCTGCTATCAATAGAAGTATTGAAAGTAAACAGAAACAAAAAATAAATCAAATTGATATTGATAAAGTTAAAGCAGAATTTAAATCATCTGTTAGTTTAAATGATTTAGAAGAGATGAAATGCTATTTAGAAAAACAAGTAAAATAGGTAATAAGTTAAACTAAGTAAAAAGAAAGAACCATTTAAAGATCTTTCTTTTTACTTAGTTTAAAATCACTATTTCATTAATTCGATTTTTTGGATAATTACATGTTTAATGTAATCTGTGTTACTTCCTAAGTTATTAAGTTGAAGTTGTTTGTTTAATTGATTTAATCAATCACTCTTTTTTAAATTAAATGATGCATCTATTGTATTCTTGTTCAGTCCATTTACTCAAATTATTAATAAAATAACACCAACTATAACAAAAAATATGAATCCTAAAATTATTCCAATTAACATACCAGTAGAAATAGTAGTTTCTTTATTTTCTTTAACATCAACTTTATAAAAATCTCCTAAATCAAAAACATTAATTTTAATGTTATTATTCATAAAATTACCTCATTATGTGCTTTATTGTATTTACTAAAAATTTTAATTTATTTTTTATTTTAAAGTTAATCAGTAAATAATTTTAATTTATATTAATAATTTAGTAATTTTTTTTAGTTTTAGCTAAATTAATTATCAAAAGAAAATTTTATTTTTTTTAATTAGCAGTTATAATACTTAAGTGATAATTTTTTAAATTTAGAGGTGTTTATGGAATTTAAACCTTTGGGAAAAAGAGTTCTTTTAAAAAGAGAAGAAAAAGAAACAAAAACTAAGACAGGAATTTTATTAACAGGTTCATCTGCTAATGAAAAGCCTTCTTGTGGTGTAATCAAAGCTGTAAGTAAAGAGTTAGATTCACCTGAATTAACTGTTGGAACAAAAGTTTATTTCAAAGAATACAAAGCTAATGAAATTAAACTTGATGGGCAAGAGCTATTAGTTGTTGAAATTGTTGATATTTTAGGAATAATTAAAGAATAAATTTTAGGAGATTAGATTATGGCTGGAAAAGAAATTAAATATTCAGATATAGCAAGAAATAAATTGTTTAGTGGAGTACAACAATTATTTGATGCTGTTAAAGTAACGATGGGACCAAGAGGAAGAAATGTTTTAATTCAAAGATCATATGGTGCCCCAATAATTACAAAAGATGGTGTTTCTGTTGCAAAAGAAGTTGATTTACTTAACCCAATTGAAAACATGGGTGCCCAACTTGTAAAAGATGTTGCATCTAAAACTGCTGATGAAGCTGGTGATGGAACAACAACTGCTACAGTTTTAGCTTATGGTGTTTTTAAAGAAGGATTAAGAAATGTAATTTCTGGTGCAAATCCTATTGAAATCAAAAGAGGAATGGACAAAACTGTTAATGCAATTATTAATGAATTAAATAAATCTAGTAAAAAAATTGCAAGAAAAGATGAAATTATTCAAGTTGCTACAATTTCAGCAAACTCTGATAGAAAAATTGGAGAATTAATTGCTAATGCTATGGAAAAAGTTGGTAGTGATGGTGTAATTACTGTTGAAGAAGCTAAAGGAATTAATGATGAATTAACAGTTGTGGAAGGGATGCAATTTGACAGAGGATATATTTCTCCATATTTTGTAACTGACACAAATAAAATGATTGCAAAATTAGAAAATCCTTATATTTTAATTACTGATAAAAAGATTTCATCAATTAAAGATATTCTACCTATTTTAGAAGAAATCATGAAATCTGGAAGACCTTTATTAATTATTGCTGATGATATTGAAGGTGAAGCATTAACAACTTTAGTTGTTAATAAAATGCGAGGTGTTTTCAATGTAGTTGCTGTAAAAGCACCTGAATTTGGAGATAAACGTAAACAAGTTCTAGAAGATATTTCAATTCTTACAGGTGGTGTTTATGTAACTGATGATTTAGGTATTAATTTTGAAGGACTAACACTAGAAAGTTTAGGACAAGCTGAAAGTGTTGTGATTGATAAAGACAACTCAACAATTGTTAAGGGCAAAGGATCTGAATCTAGTATTAGAGAAAGAATTACAAAAATTAAAAAAGAAATTGAATTATCTACTAGTGATTATGATAAAGATAGTTTAAGAAACAGACTTGCAAAACTAAATAAAGGTGTAGCAGTTATAAAAGTTGGTGCAGTTTCTGAAGTTGAATTAAAAGAAAAGAAAGACCGTGTAGATGATGCGTTATCAGCTACAAAAGCTGCAATTGAAGAAGGAATTGTAATTGGTGGTGGAGCAGCACTTGTTCATGTTTCGAAAAAAATTAATAATATTGTTAACAACTTAAATTTGGTTGGTGATGAAAAAATAGGTTATTCAATTGTAATGTCAGCTATTATGTCACCAATTGCACAAATTGTTTTAAATGCTGGTTATGACAAAGGTGTTGTAATTAATGAAATTCTAAAAGCATCAAATCCAAACTTAGGATTTAATGCAGCAACTGGAAAATATGTTGATATGTTCCAAGCTGGAATTATTGATCCAGTTAAAGTAACTAGAATTGCTTTACAAAATGCAGTTTCAGTTTCAAGTATGCTATTAACTACAGAAGCTGTTATTTATGAAGCAAAGAATGAAAATGAAAAAGATGAAGAAATGCCATCAATGCCTAATATGGGTATGGGTGGAATGATGTAATTTATTCAAATCAAATTTAATCATTAAAGTATTAAAAGTAAGAAATTATTTGTTTCTTACTTTTTTTATTTATTTCATCCTCCTCTTTTTCCC
>JAIDMU010000091.1 GCA_029050415.1 Malacoplasma sp. | reverse complement strand
CAAATATATCAAATCCATTTAATTCAGTATTTTTGATTTTATTTGTAAAAATTATTTCTTTATTACAATAAAGAAAAATAAAATCTTTTTCATTCATACCTTTTAGATCCAATTTATATATAGTTTTAGGCATAAAAGTAAAAGTTGCTTGAACTTCTAAAATATTACTATCTATTTGTTTATACTCAAATCCATTACATTTCATAGACAAATCAATTGAGCTTTGTTCACTACCTGTTGAGTATATCTCTGATTCTTCTCAACAACAAGCATTAGAAATTGTAGATATGCTAGTAATTGGTGTAATTAATAAAGTTGAAATAATAATTTTTTTAATAATTTTCATATTTATACTTTCTAAAGTTTTTAATTAAGTTATTTAATAGAATTTTATCCACATATAAAAATTTATAGTTCCAACAAAAATGAAAAATCGGTAAATAATAAAAAAATTCTGAGTCAAATTGGATCTTTGTTTTCCATCATAGATTGTTCTAGTGTAGAAGATTTAATATCAAATACAAAAGCATAAGTTAGTTCATCTCTAATTAGTTCTTGTTTAAAAAAATCAAATCCATTTAATTCCAGATTTTTAATTTTGTTTGTTTGGATTCCTCTAGTATAGGCTTGGAAATTTAAATGAATAAATTCATTTTCATTTAACTCTTTTATGTCCAATTTAAAGTGATTAGTTGAAATAAAAGTAAAAGACACTTTTATTTCTAAATCATTATTTATTTTTTTATATTCAAATTTATTACACTTAATTTTTAAATATCCATTACTTATAACATCACCTGTACTATAAACTGGAGGAGTCGCACAAGCAGCAGAAAAAATAGGAATACAAACAATTGGACAAAATAATAAAACTGGTTTAATTATTTTTTTAAATAGTTTATTAATATGCATAATTTCTCACTTTTAAAAATACACCTAATCTTTCAAATTGTCCAAATGCTGTTAAGTCAAAATACAAATTTCTTTCATCCCAATTGTCACTTACAACCATAAGGCTTTTATATTCTTTTCACTTAAAAAATAAAAAAGATTTTTCTTTATAATATTGTAAATATCCTTTTACAATCAGAGAATGAGGTTGACCATACTGACTTATTATTGGGTTTCAAATTGTTGGACATCCAGCATCAATCTCAGCTTTTACTTGAGATCCAAAAGATCAAAAAAGAACCATATTAGCATATTTTTGAAAAATTTTTGTTGAATAACCAAAACTTCTCATTGTATTTGTAAAAATATTTGCCATATTTAAAGATGACAACACTGAGGCTTGTGTTGTATAACCAAATTTCTTTGCATTTTCTCTAATCACTGCATATATTTTTGGTACAGTTACATTATCCACATAAAAGTCTTTAATTACCGATTTATAAAAATAATCATTTTCAGGGTTAATTTCTGTATTCCCGTATAGTAATTTTGTTGTTGATTTATTGTCTCTAAAATATTGCATAACACCATACATGGAAGAAAGGACACAATTTCCTTCTCTATATCCTGTTTTTCTGTTTGTGTAAATACTATACTTGCTTTGTAAAACATTTTGAAAATTTTTTAATATAACTTCTTTACCTTTTTTATAACCAAATCCATATCTATCTTTAATATAATCATCAGGTTTTTCTATTTGACCTGAACCCAATTTTTTTTGACCTTTATATTTTCTAAATGAACCACCAAATTCCACATTTTCCAAATCTTTTTCAGTAGGATATTTAAAATCATATCTAGCATAACCAAATTCTGTTTCATATACAAAACCATCAGTTTGGGTAAATAGTATATTATCTACATCTTTTAAATAATACAAATCCCCAGT
>JAIDMU010000090.1 GCA_029050415.1 Malacoplasma sp. | reverse complement strand
AAGCTCCACTAATAATAGCAATTTTTTTATCAAATTTTTTTCCCATAAAAATTTAAATATTAAATAAAAACATTTTATTTTTACTTAAAATTAATTTTTCAATTTTTTTTAATTTTTTCTTATTGGATTTATCAATAACAATAAATTTTGAAAAGATTTTTAAAAAACTTGATTCTGTATTTAAACCAAAAGTTAAATTTTTTAAAATTTCTTTTAATGCTATATTTGCTACATTATGCAAACCTTTATCTAGTTGAATGAAAATAAAATTAAAAAAAATTTTATTTGCTTTGCTAAAAGTAATAAGTGGTTTAATTTCTTCAACTAATTTAATATTTCATTTTTTATTAAAGCTTAAAAAATTATTTAAATTAAAAAATTCATATTCTTTATAATTTTTTAAACTAAAAATCAAATTAATTGATGTAATACCATTCTTTTTTTCTTTTTGTGTATCTAATCAATTTCAAAAAGAATCATTAATTGATTCTGATTCTTTTTTTTGAATAATAATATTTGTTTTGTTTAAGTTACTTGGAAAATTGTTTTCTAATCATTTGTCATTTTCATTTAAATTCAAAAATAAATTCATTATGCTAATGTTCCTATAGGATCTCAAGGATCTAAATTTACAATTTCTTGTTCACTTAAACTTGGTAATTCTAATTTTTTTAAAATGTTTTCCAAATCACTTTTTAAAACAACAGCTTGATAAGTATACTTATTAAATCAAGAATCACTAATTGTTCAATATCCATAATCACCCAAATCATCACCTCAACTATTTTGAATTCTTCAACGACTAATTTCTAAATTTTTTATAGCACTTGTTAAAGTTGAATAATTTAAAGTTTTTTGTTTATCTAATTCATTTAGTTTATCTAAATTTAAATTAACACCAACAATTAACATTGCATGTGTCATAAAACTAGTTCGATAAGATAATTGATAACCTTTTTCCAATTCAAAAGATGTGTTAAATAAATTATTTATATCAAACAATTGATCATCTCAATTACCAGAAATTCAATCTCTAAATCAACCAACATCAGCACCAAATCAAACAGGTAATCCATTTTTTAATTGATTAATAATCAAATACTTAAATACCTCTAATTCTACATTACAATGCATGATTGGTTTTCCTTCAATTACATTATTCAGATATTGAAAAGAATAAAGTTTATAAAAATCTTTTGATTTTTGTGGAGCATGAATAATACTAATAAATTTATTTAATTTTAAATCTACATATTTTTCATAAAATGTTTGAGGAGTTAAATTTTTATCAACAATCATTTTTTTATTAAGATCTTTATAGCTGTTTACATATTGAGAATCTTGTTTAGTTTCAACACTATATTCAAAGTCAAAATTTGTTGGTATTTTTCCATAAAAAGATTGTAGTAATTTAAAAATTTCTTTCATCATTAAATTTTTTTTATTTGATAAATTTTCATAAGTTTTATCTTTTTCTTTTTTTAAAGTAGCAGCAAAATCTCTTAATTTTCAATTTAGTAAATAATTAATTTTTTGAGTGTCACCAGCATGGTATGTATCTTTCATCACATCATATGGAACAATTCCATATTTTTCAATTAGATTAACAGCCATATCTCACTGACCACCATCTTCAATACCAGTTGATAAAAAATGAGATACTAATCTGTCATCACTTGGTAAATCAATATTATTAATAATTGCTTCTAAAAAGAAATTAGATCTTTCTACTTTATCTCAAAAAGCTAAATAAGCATTTGATAAAGAAAAGTCTTCTAAATCTAATTTTTTAGCTATTTGCTCTCTCATAAAATTAGTTGCAGCAAATAACCAACATCTTCCGCTTTTCTTTTGATTTTCTACAGGTAAACCAATTAGATTGATAGCAAAATTAGAATGATTAAGTTCATTAAATTTTAAAGCATTATAACTAGCTTGGTAGATTGAAGTGTTAAATAAAATATTGCTTACTTTGTCAATGTTTTTTTGGCACACATTGTTATTGAATTTTTCCAATAACTCCATATCTATATTTCTTTTCATAACTTACCCTTTCAAATTTTTATTAAATGGACTTCAAATTGGTAATTTAATTGGTTTTGTGTTAAAAGTATTTCCAAGTAATTCGTTATAAAAATTCTCAGCTTTACTTTTATTGTTTCCACTAAAATCTTTAAATTTCACATAATCTTTTTTAGATAAAAAATTAGGATTTTTTAAAAATTCTATAATTGTTTTTTTGCTAATTACAAGCTCATAAACATAACTTTCAAATCATTGGTTTGAAATAACAAAAAAACCTTTGTTTCCTCTTTTTTCACCCCAACTATTTTCTACATTTCATTTACTAATTGGAAATAAATCAATTAAATCTTTGAAATCATTTAAATTTAGTTTTTTGTTTTTTAATTTTGAAAAATATTCTTTTTGATTTTTTTCTCATTCTTTTTCATCAAAATCAAAACCTTGTAAAGTCATTGCGTGATTTGTAGCTACATGTCGATACTCAATATGTTGTGATAAATCTGTTTCAAATTTAATGTTAAAAAATTGTTCATAATCATATAAATCATTTGCTCAAATTCCTTTTTTACCATTATAAAAATGATCAACATCACAAGCAAATCATAAAGATTTATTTTTATATAACATTGCAATAGCAAATAATTTAAAAGTTTGTTTATCAACAGTAGAAAAAATTAAATTACCTTTTTCTTGCATAACGTTTGCATAATCTAGCTCATATCTTTGGAAAGGTTTAATTTTCTTATAAGGAGTGTAAGCAATTGTTACATAATCATTAAAATCAAATTTAATTTTTTTTAAAAAAGTATGTGGTGTTAGATTATAAAATTTTTTAACTTTATTTGTTTTTTTTGTCTTTTAAACTTAAATTAAATTTTTTAGGTGGTGTTCCATATGCTGATAATAAA
>JAIDMU010000009.1 GCA_029050415.1 Malacoplasma sp. | reverse complement strand
TATAAAAAATTGTGACTACTTTCCAATTGAAAGAAAACTATATTCATTAATGGGATATAACCTTTATGATTATTCAGGAAATGTTGCAAATCAAAGTAAAGAAAAAATAGAATTTGTTAAAAAAAATGACAACATAGAAAATTTTTTAAAACAACCAAAAAAAAATCCTACATTTTATTTAGATTTATTTAAATCAAAAGAAAAAATATTAATCAATGAAATTAGTCAATCTAAAATAAAACAATTACATCCAAATAAAGTTTATTTTGATTTTGAAACAATAAATTCACCAATTAGAGTAATTGATAATTCATTACCTTTTATGCAAATTGTGACACAATGTTCAATTATTAAAGCAACAAAAAAAGATAAACCAGAAAATTTAAAATGTGAAAATTTAATTATTGATCCAAAAGAAATTAATACTAAATGATTTGAAAACATTATTGATAAATTATATTTTGGACCTAAACCAGAACTTGATAATAAAATGTGAAAAATAAAAAAACAACACAAAACATCTTATGTTGTTTACAACAAAAGTTTTGAGTGTTCTAGACTTAAAGAAATGGCAAAATTTATTAATAAACCACTATATTCATTTAAAGTAAGTGAAATTATTAAAAATATTTATGACTTAGCAGATTTTTTTAAATTAAGTTCAAGTTCAGATTATGGGTATATTATTTTTTTAAAAGAACTTTTTGGATTTTATTCAATTAAAAAAGTATTACCACTAATTGGAAAATACAATAAGAAAATTTATCAAACAACAAAATGTTTAAATTATGAAGAACTTGAAATCGGTAATGGTCAAATTTGTCAAGAAGAAACAACTAAAAGGTTTTTTAATTTAGTTTCAAATCAGGAATGAAAAAAACTAGAAAAAGAAATGAAAATATATTGTGAAAATGATGTAAGATCAATGCTTGCTATAGAATTATTTATTAATTTTTTGCTAAAAAGAAAAAAATAAAACTACCAAAATAGTTTTATTTTATTTTTAATCATAACTAAATAAAGAGATTTGATCATCATCATCAAGTGAAGAAATAATTTCTAAATCAATTAATGATTTTAGATGAGCTGTTGTTACTTTTGTTCTTTTTTTTATATCTTCTTTTGAAGTAAACATTTTTTCTTCTCTTGCTTTAACAATCGAAGTAGCAACAGTTTCTCCTAATCCATCAATTGCAGAAAAAGGAGGAATCAATTTATTGCCTTCAACTAAAAAATCTGTGGCTTGAGATTTTTTCAAATCAATTGGAGAAAATTCAAAACCCCTTGCCAATAACTCTAAAGCCAATTCATAAATTGGAATTAAATCAATTTCTTTATTTTTTACTAAAGATTTTGTTTTTGGATTTAATAATTTTTCTTTTATTGAGTTAATCTTATTTATCAACTCATCTTGTCCTTTTAAAATAGTTTTAATATCAAAAACATCTATTCTAATTGAAAAATAGGAAGCATAAAAATAAAGTGGATAATGAATTTTAAATCAAGCTATTTTTCAAGCCATAATAACATATGCAGTTGCATGGGCTTTTGGAAATAAATAAGAAATTTTATTACATGATTCAATATATCAATCTGGGATTTTGTTATCAGTTAAAATTTTTATATAATCTTCTTTTAATCCTTTTCCTTTTCTAACATCTTCCATAATTTTAAAAGCAATACTAGATTCAATTCCTTTGTTAATTAGATATGACATAATATCATCACGACAAGAAATTACATCTGAAATTTTTAAGCCTTTTTCTTCAATCAAATATTTAGCATTATCATTCCAAACATTTGTACCATGGGCAAGTCCTGAAATTCTTATTAAATCAGAAAATTTTTTAGGTTTTGTAATTAAAAGCATTTCTTTAACAAAATTTGTTCCAAATTCAGGGATACCACTAGATCCAACTTTTAAAATTTTTGTTACATTAGGATTTTTAATTTCCAAACTATTTGTGCTATTAAATAAACTCATAACTTTTTCGTCATGATTGGGTATTTTGTCTGGATTAACATTTGTTCACTCAGATAAAAATTTTAAAATTGTTGGGTTATCATGACCTAAAATATCGAATTTTAATAAAGAATCATGTAAAGATTCAAATGCTAAATGAGTTGTAAATCAGTCTTGAGTAGTATCATCAGCTGGATAATTAAAAGGCGTAAAATCAAAAACATCATTTTCATGAGGAATGACAACAATTCCACCTGGATGTTGTCCAGTTGTTCTCTTTACATTTTCACATTTTCTAGCAATTCTTAATATTTCAGCATTTCTTACATTTTGTTTATTGTTATCTTCAAAATACGTTTTTACATAACCATATGCAGTTTTTTCAGCAATTGTATTAATTGTTCCAGCACGAAAAACTCTTTCTTTACCAAACATATTCTTAATAAATTCATGTGCTCTTGTTTGATATAAAGCTGAAAAATTTAAATCAATGTCAGGAATTTTATCACCTTTAAAACCCATAAATGTTTCAAAAGGAATATTATGCCCATTACCAAAAATTTTGTTTTTACAATTAGGACATATAATTTCAGGTAAATCAAAACCACTTTCAACACTTGGTACAAACTGAAAATAAAAACATTTTTTACAAACATAGTGTGGTTCTAAGGGGTTAACTTCAGTAATATTTATTAATCAAGCTGTAATCGATGAACCAACAGAACCTCTTGATCCAACTAAATATCCATCTTTAATAGACTGATTAACTAATAAATGAGAAAACCAATAAACCATTGAGTAACCATTGTCTATAACTGAGCTAATTTCTCTATCAATTCGTGCTTTAACAATATCATTCATTTCTTTTCCAAAAAATTGATATGCTCTTTCATAAATTAAATTTTTTAACTTAGTACTAGCACCTTCAATGTGAGGGGAGTGTAAACTTTCTTTAATTGGTTTAATATTTTTTTCTATCAAACTTTCAATATAATTACTATTATCAACAACAATTTCATTAATTAAATTTTCATCATTCAAAAAGTCAAATTCTTTTTTTAATTCTGTAGTTGTTCGAAAATGAAATTTAGGCAGAACCAAATTTGAATCATTATATTTAAATAATCTATGTCTTTTCCCACCAATAATTTTTGCATTTACATATACTCTAAAATAAATTTCATCAAATTCATTTAAATAGTAAGTGTCAGATGTTGCAACAACTTTTTTGTTATACTTTTTTGAAAAATCAATAATTCTTTTGATTGCATGTTCAATTCAATCTTTTTTATAAACTTCTCTTTCTATTTCATGTAAAAAACAAAGCGGAGAAGCAATAGTGATGAAATCATAATTGTTTTTAATTATTTCTTCCAATTCTTTATTTGTTGAATTCATTGCTGCTTCAAAAACATCACCTTCAGTAGCAGAATTTGTAACTAAAAAAGAATTTTTAAATTTTAAAAAATTTTCTAAATAAACTTTTGGACCACCATAATAATTTTCTGTTAAAGAAATTGAAATTAATTCATAAAGCTTTTTTATGTCTTCTTGGGTTTTACAATATACTGTAATTAAGTTTCCTCTATTTCTAGATTTTAAAAAACTATTTTGTAACTTTAGATTCAAATCTTGTATTGTAGTAATATTTTTAAAACTAAGAATCTCTAGAATTTTTTTTCAAATTTCTAATAAATATTCAGCATCTTTATCTGCACGGTGAGCTTCTAATTCATTATAATTAATTTTATATTTTCTAGCTATTATACCCAATGAATGTCCAGATATTTGCTCATTTACTGCTCTAGAAATTTGCAAAGTATCAATTAAAGTATTATTAATTTGATCCATACCTTCTTGTTCTAATTTACAGTTTAAAAAAGGTAAATCAAATTTTATTCCATTATGTGCAATTAAAACACTATCACTAAAAAATTCTTTTATCTTTATAAGTGCTTCTTTGATTTTTATAGCACCATCTAAATCATTATTAGATATTCTAGTAAGTGAATAAATTTTTTCATTTATTTTTTCTTCAGGATCTATAAAAAATTGAATTCTATCAATAACTAAGCCTTTATGATATTTAATTGCTCCAAATTCTATTATCTTATCATAATATGGACTTAACCCTGTTGTCTCAATATCAAATAACACATAGCAAACTTCATTTAAACCTGCATCAATTGGATTTTTTACAACCATTATATCTTTAGAAATTTTATCCATTTGAACACCATAAATTGGTTTTAATTCAGGGTATTTTTTTGCTTCATTAAAAAATTCTGGAAAATTTTGACAATTAAATTTATCTGTAATTGCTACTGATTTATAACCCATTTCTTTTGAAAAACAAAAAATCTCATTAATATTAATAAGTCCTTCAAAAGCAGTCATATTAGTATGATTAATTAATTCTGTTCTTTTTATTTTTTCATTATCAAACCTTTGAAATTTTTTTGGTTTCTCAATGATGCTAATTTCTTCAATTAAACCAGAAATTTCATTATTTTCATATAAATCTACTTGAATGCTAATTCTTGATCTTATTCAAGTTCCAACTTTTAATTTTTCTAAAACTTCTTCATTTATTTTTTTTGCAAATAAAGCTTTTATTAAAATTGAATCAGTGTAATCTGTAATATAAAATTTAAAAATTTGAAAACCTTTTTTTGTTAAAACAGTTTCAATTTTAAAAATTTCTCCTTCTATGTTGGCTGCTTTCATTTCAAAAAATAAATCAGATAATTTTGTAATTTCTCCAGAAATTTTATTTTTAAATTTATATTGAAAAACAGATTCAGATTGTTTTTCTTTTTTTAATTCTAAATTTTGTTTTAAAAAAGTTTTTTCTTTTATTTTTTCACTAATATTTTTTTTGTGTTCACTAATAATATCTAAAGTTTTTTTGTCTTCAACACAAATTAGTTCATAATCTTTGAATCCATATTCTTTAATAAAAGAATTTAGCTCACTTAAATAATTACTAATGCATTCAAATTGATTTTTTTCTAAACAATTAATACATATAATATTAATTTCAATTGTTGGCTTGTTTATTTTAAAGTTATATTCTAATATGTCTAATAAATTTATATAATCTTTTTTATTAGATATTTTATCCAACTTGTTTTGAACAAAAAAAATAAGGTAATTAATAACATCTTCTATACCAAAATTTTGATAATTGTATTCAATATTAAAATAAACTGTTTTATCAACAAGTTCTAAATTCTCTATAAAAGAAAGTAAAACTTGTGGAGGCAAAACTTTTTTAATTAAAACTTTTATAGTAATTAAATTTGTTAACTTATTTCTACTAAATTTAAAATCACAATATTTATCAAAATATTGATTCCAATTTTGTAGAGATAGTAAATTAAGTTTATTTAAAAAATTAAAAATTTTACTTTTTTCCATAATTTATAGTTTTCTTTACCTATTCTAATTA
>JAIDMU010000089.1:10121-11825 GCA_029050415.1 Malacoplasma sp. | reverse complement strand
TATTTTATCTATCTAATTCAATTCAGATATTTAGTATTAATAATATTTTAAATAATCAATTTATCATTTTTAGTTGTAATTTTTAAGTTACTAATTATAATTAATTATGACGTCATAACATCAGAGGCGAATCGTGTCAGGATAGAGATATAGCAGCACTAAGCAATATCTTTTGTGTATGGCGTCTTTTAATTTAAAATAAAATACAGCATTTAACTGCTGTATTTTTTTATTTTTATTGACTTAGTTAGTTACTGGTTCTGATGGAGTGCTGTTAACTTTTAATCATAGTTTATTAATTTGTAAAAGAACACTAACTGTTTGAGCTGTACTTGTTTCACCTTCTGATGTTGAATCTTCTGTTTGATCTGTTGCATCCCCTGTACTAGTTCCTTCAGTTTCAGAACCACTAGTAGTGTCACCTGAATTTGTATCAGTTTCATTAGGTGTTGTTGGATTACTTTGTTGAGCAACTTCTATAGTTAAATTAATTGCGTTATTAACTGCATCATCTTCAAAAGCAACACTAGAAATTTGATTCTTTTGTTGTTCATTAATGTTTACAAAAATATCATTTATATTATCTTTTGTTAATGCTTTTATTTCTGCTTCAGTTTTTTGAGAAAGTTTAGCATAATCAAAACTAAAATCTATTCCTTCAACTAGTTGTTCATTAGGTTTAAAATATTCTCTAACACTAAAACTAGGTGCAAATAATTCAGTATCACCTGTTATTGATGAACTATTGTTGTTTTGTTTTTGATCATTAGAGTTAGTAGAGTCTTGTGAAGAATTTTCAGGTTCATATTTTAAATCATTTAATTTGATTTTATATCCTAATAAACCACCCAATTTTGAATCAGTTGTAAATGCTTCAACTTCTTCAAAAATACTTTTTTCGTTGTCTTTTTTATCACCAACATAAAGTTCATATAAATCTTCTACATCTAATTCAAATCCACCCTCTTTAGACTCTTGATTTTTAGCTTCTTCTAAAACTGAAGTTAAAAATTGAATTTCTTGATTAGTAGCAAACATTGGAGATATAGTAAAAGTTTTTTGTTGATTAATCATTTCTACTTTTTTCTCTTCTTTATCTGTTTTTTCATCTTCTGTTTCTGTTTCAACTCTAAATTGTGCAATAACTTTAACAGTTAAATCACTATTAATTTCATCAACTGTTACTTTTAAAAGTTCAGCATCAATTTCAGTTTCACTATCACCATTTTGGAATTCATATTCAAACTCATAGATGTTATAAAATTTTGTTAAAACTTTATCAAAATCTTGTTGTAATTTATCTTTACTTAAGTTTTTAAATGTTTGATTTGCTTTGTTTAAAGCATCTTCACTTCGATTTGGATCTAAAGCTATTTCTTCATCACTTGAAACGGCATCTGCTTTTAAAGTAACATTAGAATTTTGTGTTTGACTAGTTACTTTCTTAGTTTGTTTAGCATTATATTCAACCAAGCTAACATTTGTATTTGCGTTAACTGTACCAGCATCACTATTTGATGATCCACAAGCTGTTACAAGCACAGGAGTAGCTATTGCTGCACCAGCTGCTAGAGCACCAAGAAGGAAAAGTTTTAAACTCTTAAATTTTTTCATAGAATTTTTACCTCACATAAAATATTGTGGAATTTAATTATAAGACTAATCAAAAAAAAAAAAAAAAAAAAAAAAAATTAAAAAAATAAA
>JAIDMU010000089.1:0-10111 GCA_029050415.1 Malacoplasma sp. | reverse complement strand
CCCCCCCACCCCCCCCGTTACTCGGGGGGCCCGCGACTTTTTTAAAAAAACAAAAAAAAAACCAAAAAAAAAAAAAAAAAAAAAAAAAGAATACTTTCAAAAATTAAACACACAAATATAATTAAAAATCAAAATATAAAAACTGTAGAAGTGATTATTTTTTAAAGCATTTTTTAAAATAATCAAATCTACAGTTAAATTATTTATTTAAAAATATGTATGTATTTTTTATTTTTAAACTTTATCAAAATTCTTTAATTGCACTAATTCATCCAAAATTCTTTTCATAGAATTTTTATCATCTGAATTTGTTGAAACAGCAACTAAAGCACCTTCAACAATTGGAGCATTAGCAATAATCACTTTTGATTTATCAAATTTATCATCTAAAAAATCAATAGCCATTTGTGCATTTAAAATTGAAGAACCTATATCTCCAAAAACAATAACACCTTCATCAATGTATGCTTTTTCAATAACTTCTTTAATTTTCATTGGATCTGAACCAAATCTCCCATCTTCTGTTCCACCAGCACTTAATAATGGAAAATCAAATCTTTTCATTTCATTAACAAAATTAACAACTTCATCAGCTAATTTTCTGTTATGAGAAACAACAACTATACCTACCATTTACAAGTACTCCTTATTTAATTGATTGATTCATATATTGTTTTAATAATTAAATATGATGAAGCAGAACCTGGATCAATATGTCCTTTTGATCTTTCTCCTAAATATGAAGCTCTACCTTTTGTAGCAACAATATCTTTTGTATTATTCATTGCTTTTTCAGCAATTTTTGTAGCTTCACCAAAAGATTCTTTCAAATTTTTACCTGATTTAATTGCAGATTCAAATGCTTCAAAAGCAGGGATTTGAACATCTAATAAAGTTTTTTCACCTAATTTTGCATTTCCTCTTGATTGAATTCCTTCAATCATTTGTTTTCAAGTTTCAGAAATTAATTCAGGTGTTAATTCTGTTGGTTTATCTTTTAAAAATTGTCCTGCTTTTAAAAAAGCAGTACTATAAATCGCACCAGAAGCTCCACCAACATTTGACATAAGAATCATAGCAATTTTCATCATTATTTCTGATGGTGTTTTTCCATTTAAATCGTTCATTGATTCTAAAACTTTTTCAAATCCTCTAGATAGATTAACACCATGGTCACCATCACCTATTTCTCTATCTAAATCAGTTAAATAATCTTTATTTTTAATTATTTCATTTGCTACATTCTCAATAATCTTAAGACTCATAATTAATTAACTCCTAATTTTATTGTTTAAGTGCAGGTGTGTTAGCTTTACTTTCTAATAATTCTTTGAAAGTACTATTTAATTTACACACAGATATTGAAAAACCACCCATATCTAATGAAGTCATATAATTTCCAACAAATGTTTTTACAATTTTAATATTTTTTTGTGAAAGAATTTTATTTAATTTGTTATTTACAATAAACAACTCAATAAGTGTTGTATCACCTAATCCATTTACAATTAAAGCTACTTCATCATTTGCTTTAAGGTCAATTTCTTTTAAAATTTGTGCTGTCATGTATTCAACATATTCATCAGCAGTTTTAGCTTTTTCTTTATGAGTTCCAGGTTCACCATGAATACCAACACCCATTTCAATTTCATCTTCTTTAAGTTCAAAACTCAGTTTACCTGAAGTTGGTACATAACAAGGTTTTGTTGCCATTCCTATTGTTTTAATATTCGGAATTAATTCATTTCCTAATTTTTCTAATTGATCTAAAGAATATCCTTTTTCAGCAGCAGCTCCAAGGATTTTATGAACAAAAATTGTTCCAGCAACCCCTCTTCTACCAACAGTTCAAGTTGAATTTTCTACTGCAATATCATCATTTACAATAACTTTTTTAACATTAATTCCTTCAGCACTAGCCATGTCAGCTGCCATTTCAAAATTCATAACATCACCACTATAATTTTTAATGATTAATAGTGTTCCCATTCCAGAATCAGTACCTTTGATTGCTTCATAAACTTTGTCAGCACTTGGTGAAGTAAAAATTTCACCACAAACAGCAGCATCTAACATACCTTCACCAACAAATCCTGCATGTGAAGGTTCATGTCCACTACCACCACCACTAATTAAAGAAACTTTTTTTGTTTTATTTTTTCTTGCAATAACTGGTAAATCACCAATTTTTCTTACATCTGGATTTGCAAGAACAAATCCTTCTACCATTTCATTTAAAATGTTTTCTGGTTTATTTATAATTTTTTTCATAAGTATTATTACTTCCTTACATATCTAAATTATGCATAATGATTTTACAACACAAAAAGATGATTTAATAACTTATTAAATTAGATAGAAATTTGCTAAATTTGTACTATTCACAAAATATTTAAATAAAAGATTTTAGTATAAAAAATGCATAGAAACTTTTTTCTTTCTTATGCATTTTTTAATTATTTAATTTAATTATTTAATGTATTTATTATTTTCTTAAATATTCTTTTTTTATTACTTTAAATTTAGGTTTTTCTTTTCTGAAATATAAATATCAAACAGTATATCCAAAAATCAATAGTCCAGAAATAAAACTAATAATAACTGGTGAAAATTGATAAATCATAATATTATGTTCATTTTGTGCAATAGCAGAAATAATATAAAGAGAAGGAATCCCCAATATTAGTCCATATGCAATCGATGTTATTAAAGCTTGAACTGGTTTTGCAATAGATTGAAAATATAACATTCCAGATATTAAAAAAGCATATATTACAAGTTGTGAAGTATTTATGTTTAACAACATTACAGCATCTCAATATTTTGGATTGTCTGGAGTAATATTAAAAAGTGATAATAGTCCACCATTTGCATAATCACCACTTGTAAACATTGGACCAGCAACTACAAAAAACAAAGTTCCATAAAAGAAAGACATTCCTGTAGAAATTCAAAAAGCTTTGTAAATGTTTTTTGTTAAACCTCTTCCATGATTATAACTAATGACTGTTCTAGAACCTCTTAAAATACCTACCATTCCACTAAAAAACAAATTATAAATTGGCGTAACAGCACCCATCAAACTTGTATAATATGTAGCCTCTTTTCCTGTCAGTGGATTTGTAATATCTGCATAAATAGAAAGTAAAACAATACTAAAAATAGCAGTTGATGCATTTCTAAAAAAACTTGCTATTCCAACTTTTGTAATGTTTAACATAATTCGTCAATTTATCTTGTAATTTTTAAAAGATAAATTTTTATAAATCATAAAAGTATCTTGTTGTCTATTTTTGATATACAAATAAATAGTAAAAAATATTATTGCTACAACATAACTTACAATTGTTGCAATTGCAGAACCATAAATACCACTTCCTGAATATTTTAACAAAACTCAATCAAGTAAAATATTAATTCCATTAGAAATAAGAACTACAATTGTTGGAATAGAATTTTTTCCTTCACTATTTAATAAAGAAACATAATAAATTACATAATTATTAAAAATGTTAAATCCTACCAAAATTAAACTATATCCTATAGCATATTCTCTAGATTGATTTTGTAGTCTTTGAATACATTCAGCAGCTTGTGGTGATTGTTTATAAATTTCTTGATTTAAAGAATTTGAAATTTCTGCTGGGATAATTATATAAACCAAACCAATTACAATAGCTGTTGTAACAATAGAAAAAACAAAGCAATAATAAAAACTGTTTTTTCAAATATCTCTAATTTCTTGCTCATTTTTTGTTCCAAGTGCTTTTGAATATATAATAGCTGAACCCAAACCTCCTAATAGTGATATAGCTGTACAAATAACAGTTATAGGACTATTACCAGCATTAACAAGACGGGTTATTTCATTAATGACAGCATTTGCAGTACCATATGTTTGTTTTAAAGATTCACTTGTTAAATTAGTAAAATATTCAGCTTTTCAATTTATTGCAGTTAATGTTTCAGTTACATATTGGTTATTTTCAGGAAGAATTTTTTGCATTAAAACCTGGTCAGCAAAAACATACAAACCAGATGCTAATGAAACTGTAACAGCCAAAAAGACAATTCTCAATAATGCTTTAAAAATTGAAGTGTTTTCAAAAAGTCTAATTGCACTATCAAGTTGTGATTGGCCTATTTTTTGATCATTTTTTTTACTTTTAAAAATTTTCATAACCTAAATATTCCAATATCAATAACTATTTTAAAACTTTCTATTTTTTTATTTCACTTAATTTAATATTTTTCGCATTTGGTTCTTTAGGCAAGCCAGGCATTAAAAAAACTTTTGAATAAATAGGAATAATAAATTTAGCAGCAAAATTAATTTCAATATCTTCAACTAATACATCATTTTTTTCAAAGTTAACAAATTCTAAAGAAGTTGAAATTGAAAAAGGAGTTTTAGCACCACAAATATAAAAATTTTTTATATATGGTTCAAAACTATTTAATTTTTCTTTTGCTTTTTCAGAATATAAAACAGCATTAGCTTGATAATTGTTGATAGTTAATTTATTTATTTTAGATATAGAATCATCATTAACATCATAAATAAAATTAATTTCTTTGGGTTTGTTTACATTATTAATAATTAAATCAAAAATTATTTTATTAGCTTTAGGTCCATCTTGTCACATTGTAGAAATTGCAGTTTTTGTCAAAGAATCAGATTTTGATTTTAAATAATTCAATTCTTTTAAATCATCTGAATCAAATTTATTAATTATTATGCAAACATTTAAATTAAATTTTTTTAGTAAATCAAAGTGATGTTTTACATTTTCAAAGCCTGTGTCAATTAATTCTTTAGAACAATATTTTTGGTTATTTTTTTCTAAAATTGTTTTACCATGATGTTTGACTGCTTTTAATGTTATTGTCAAAACCACAAGATCTGGTATTAGGTTTGCTTCTCTACATAATATATCAATAAATTTTTCTGCTCCCAATTCACTTCCAAAACCTGCTTCAGTTAAAACAAATTCAGTTTTATTAATAGCATGTATTAAAGCAATTAAACTATTGCAACCATGAGCAATATTTGCAAATGGACCTCCATGAATAATTATTGGATTATCAAATTTTGAAAAAGCTAAATTTGGTTTTAATGCATTATCTAAAATAAGCATAATAGCATCTGTTATTTTTAATTGTTTTAAATAAACTGGATTGTCTTTTTTATTGAAAGCAATAATTGTGTTTTCTAATTTATTTTTAAAATCTTTTTTATTTTTTGCTAAACAAAATAAAGCCATTAAATAACTAGCAGCAGTTATTGTAAAACCTGACTTAATTTCTATACCTTTTTTAATTTCATATTTAATTTCTCTTAAAGAACGATCATTGATATCAATACATCTTTTTCACATGATTTTTTCTGGATTAATATTTAAATCAGAATTAAAATAAATTTCATTTTCAATAACAGACATAATAAGATTATTAGCTGCTTCTATTTCATAAAAATCGCCAGTAAAGCCACAATTTATTTTTTCAGCATCCAAAATCTCACATTGTCCACTTCCAGTAGCACCTCCTTTAATCCCAAAAAAAGGTCCCATTGAAGGTTGTCTTAAACAAGCTAATGAATCTTTGCCAAAATAATTTAAACAATCATTAATACCAATTAAAGTAGTTGTTTTTCCCTCTCCTTCTGGAGTTGGATTGATTGAAGTAACTAAAATTAATTTACTATTTGGATTTTCTATTTTTTCATATTCATTTTTCAATTTATAAAAACCACCAAATTTTTCTAATTCAGATTCATTAAAATATTTAAAAATTTTATTTCTCATAATTAATCCTTAAAAAACAATTCATTAATATTATTAAATAAAATTTTTAAAACTTTTAATTACTAAATTTATTTAAATAAGGTATTACATATATATAAAGACAAAGGTGATTTTGAAAATGAGCAAAAAAATTAAAATTGGAATAAAAAATAATGAAAATTTTGAATTTGAAATATTAGAAGATGCAAAAAAAGGAGACTTTTTTTGTTTAAAAGAAATTAATGAAATTGATTTTTCTGATTTAAAAAAACAAATCGAAAATAAAGAAAATGATCTTGTTAATAAAAAATTACAACAAGAAAAAGAAAACTGAACTAATGAATTTAAGTTAAGTAATGATTATAGATCACTTGTAGATAAAATTCACCAACTAGAAAAAATAAATGAAAAATTACAATCCGATTTACATAACAAAGTTGAATTAGCAATAAGCAACACAAGAATAGAAACTCAAAAAGAAATTTCTGATCTAAAAAATGAAATAGCTTCACATAAATTAATTATTGAAAATGAAAAAAATAAAATTTCTTTAGAAAAAGATCGATTAATTAGTGATTTAGAAAATAAAAAAAATGAAGAAATTAATGAACTTAAAATAAAAATGTCAAATGCTGATAAAGATAAAGAATTAGCTTTACAAGCCAACAACAATGAATGAGAGTTGAAATTAAAAGATAGAGAAAATGAACTAAATAATTCTCACAAAGAAGAACTTGAAAGAATAGAAAGAAAAAAAGAAAGTAATGTTAAAACACTTGGTGAAGATTTAGAAAATTGAATTCAAAATGAATATAATCTAACTTTTGGCATGATAGATGGATGTTCATTAGAAAAAACAACTAAAAATATAGGTGGACATAAACCAGATTTCCTTTTTTCTGTTTATGACAACAAAACAAAACAAATATTGGGAAAAGTTACTATTGAAGCAAAAACTCAAATGTCAGTTTCAGAAACTCAAAAAAAGAATAAAGATCATTTTGCAAAGTTGGAAATGGATAGAAACAATCATGATTCTGAATTTGCACTTTTAGTTTCTGAACTTGAACCTGAAGAAATTTTTTATATAAAAAAAGTTCCTGACGAAAAATATCAAAATATGTTTATTGTAAGACCAAGATATTTTATTGCTTTTTTATCTATTGTTAGATATATTTGAATAAAAAAAGGTGATATCTTAAGAGAAGAAATTAATTTTGAAAAAAAACAAGATATTTTAAATGAATTTAATTTATTAAAAAATGAAATTTTATCTAATAGTTTAAGACACATAGAAAGTAATATCCAAGATATCACAAAAACTGCTGATTCAATTGAAAAAAGTGCAATGAAAATTAAAGAAAAATCTGAAAAAATTCTTGATGGTCATTTAAATACTATTAAAAATAAAATTGAAAATTTTAAAATAACAAAAATAATTAAAGATATAGAAAAAACAGAAGAATAATTTTAAATAATTAATCTTCATCATATTCTATAAATAAGTCATCTATTTTTTCTTTATTTGGGATTAATTCAATCCCTTTTTTATTTTTAGGAACAATTTTGTCATAGTCTTTTGTTTCAATAGAAGATAATGATTTAGAAATCTTATTATTTTGAAAATCAATTTCTTGAGTAAAAGCTATTTTATAAGGAATCTTTTTAGCCATATTTCTAGTTGATTTAAAAAATAAATTTTGTTTTTCAAAATATGATAAATCTTTTTCATCAGAATTAATTTTGTTTTCTTCAATATCTGAATAATTTTCATCATCTTCCAAAATAACAAAATTTAAGATTGCTTCTTTTTTTAATTTTCTTTTTTCTTTTTTAGTTTTAATTAAATTTGTTTTATCATCATTTTTTATTTCAAAATAAGTTTCTTTCTTTGGTTCTTTAGTTGATTGAGACAAAGAAGAAAAAAAGCTTTTCATTTTCATTTTTAAAAATTTCTATACCTTTTTATATTTTAATAAATAAAATTTTTTAATTTTTTTTATTTTTAGATAATCCTGAACTTGCTTCAATTACTTGTTCAATATGTTTGATAATATTATCATATTTATATTTTTTTTCACCACCTTGCAAAGAATAAATCATATATTGAAAAATAGAAAAAGCTAATTCATTACAATCAAATTTAGGAGTATTAGGAAAATTATATAAATAAATATTAAATAAAATTGAACTGCAAAATTGTTCTAATGAAGGTTCTTTATATGTTAGTTCTTCAATTAAAATTCTTAAATCTTTAAAATACTTTGAATCTGGGAAAGTAGCAGTATTTTTAACATTAATATTAAATAACTGATTAGTTAAAGGATTAAAATAATCTACATTTTTATCAAAGCTAATATTTTTTAAAGAAGAGAAAAGAAATTGTTTAGAAATATAATCACTTTTTTTAGAAGCTAAAAAACTTTCCATTATTTTTATTTCATCTAATTCTAAATCATCTTTATAACGATCTAAAAATAAACTTAGAGCGGTTGTGTTTAAACAAATCTTTTCACCAAAAATTTCTTCAAACAACTGCTCTCTATTTAATGATTCAAAATTTTTTAGTTTACTTAAATAATTAATTTCAGCAGATAAATAATAAGAAAAATTTGTAAATTCTGTTAAATATTCTTTTGGAATATATGGAGATTCAAGTTCATCATTAATAATTTCTAGTGCATGATTTAATTTATTTTCTTTGACTAAATCTTCAGCTTTTTTAAGAATAGATTTATAGTATGATGAAAGTTGATCTTCTTGAGAAGAAATTTTATTTTCTTTACTTTTATTTTTTTTACTCATGAATTTAAACCTTTCTTTTCTTTGAATATAAAAAAGCAAGCATTTTAGGGGAAATAGAATTTATTATATTATCTCTAAATTCTTGTTTCTCAAACATTTTTAATGTCATCTCACAGTTGTACATAACTTCTTTTTCATATCTATATTTCTTTTTGTTTTCTTTGTATTCATCAATATCTAAAATTTTGTAAGTAGATGAAGAATTATTTCTCATTTTTATATCCAAATCAAAATCATAATATTTTATGGCTTCTTCTTCATATATAAATGGACTTGCAATATTAACATAATAAGCTATTACATTGTTTGGTGTGATAGTTGCAATGATGTTATATCATTTATCGGGGAAGAAAAACCAAAAAGAATTTTTCATATTTCTAGAAATAAAATTTCTTTTTGAAAATTTTTCATTAGTAATAACTTTTGAATTCACTAAAGAAACAGCAGTAAAACTACTATTTGTTTCCAATACTTCTGGAAATTCTCAAACACGATATAGTCATCCATTTCTTTTGTAAGCGTGAATCATAATTTTTTTATTAATTTTTATATTCATAACTATACAAAATAAAAAGTTTAAGCAAACAAAAGAATTATACATTTATTTTGTTTTTTTTCAGAAAAACATTGTAATTATATAAATAGAAAAAAATATAAACATTTATTCAATGTCTAAAACTTTTAAAATTTCACTCATACTAATAGAACTTTTTTGTGAACTATTTTCATCAAAAATTTGTTCAATAATTTCTTTTTTACTTTCTTGTAATGAAAGAATTTTTTCTTCTATAGAATTTTTAGCAATTAACTTATAAATAAAAACATTTTTTTCTTGACCAATTCTATGAGCTCTATCTGTTGCTTGATTTTCTAAACTCTGATTCCATCATGGATCATAATGAATAACAGCATTTGCTGATGTTAATGTTAGTCCTGTTCCACCTGCTTTTAAAGAAATCAAAAAAACCTTCACATTTTTTTTATTATTAAAATCATTAACTAATTCAATTCTTTCTTTTTTATTAGTATCACCAGTTAATGTGTAAAATTTTATATTTAATTTTTCTAATTCTTTTGCAATTAAATCAATCATTGATGTAAATTGAGAAAATAATAAAATTTTGTCATCATATTTTATTAAATCTTTAATTAATTCTATACAAAGATTAAATTTAGAACCATTAGTTTCACAATTTTCATAAATTAGTTTAGGTGAACAGCAAATTTGTCTTAATTTTGTCAAAACAGAAAAAATATAAATGCTTTGCTTGTTAATTGTATTTTGATTAATTTCTTTTTTAATTACCAATTTAGATTTATTAAGCTCTGTATAATACATTTCTTTTTGTGTTTCATTAAAATCACAAGTAAGAATTTTATAAGTTTTTGAAGGTAGCTCTTTTAAAACATCTTTTTTTGTTCTTCTTAAAATAAAAGGAGCAATTTTTGTTTTTAATTTTTTTAAAGTATCTTCATCTTTATTAACAATTTTTTCTTGGAAACTAATTTTAAAAGTTCTGTAA
>JAIDMU010000088.1 GCA_029050415.1 Malacoplasma sp. | reverse complement strand
GTATATTATTATTTCAACTTTAAAAATAGTTGAGTAATCATATACTGTTTTTTTATTATTCATAAAACCAACAAAAATATAAAAAAGAAAAGAGGAAATAAAATGAAAAAATTAAAATGATTTAAAGGTTTAGCTTTATCAGCTTTTGTAGGATTTACAGCAGTTAGTTTAGTTGCATGTGGAGGTGGTGGTGCTACCCACACTTTTACAAGTGATCCAACAAATTATTTACAAGATAACAATAGTCCATTAAATGGAACTTTTAATAATTCACCAACATCAACATATGGACAAACACAACTTTATGGTTTAACAGGATATCAAACAACTGGTAAGTTTGTTTTTGAAAATGGAGAATTCAAAGAAACCACAAATGATACTTTAATATTAGAAGGTGCAAGTGCAGTGATAGTTTTTGCAAATGATGATGTAATGAAAGATATTGATAATACATTGGGATCTAATTTATTAGCAAAAGATGGAATGACTCAACAAGAAATTTTAAATAAATTAAAAGATATAAAAACTAGTGTAAATAAAACAACTACTACACCTACAGATACTAATACTCCTGCTCAAGAAACTCAAGCAGATGAAACTAATGCAGATTCTAGTGATACTTCTAAATGAAATGAAGGAACAGATTATTGAGTTTTTACAAGAGATAAAGGAGGAATTCAATTTCAAAAAGGACTTGATCAAGAACCAGATACTAATATTTCTGATTATTACAATAATGCAATAAGTAAAGGTAAAAATTATCAATTTGTAATTGATACAGATAATAAATGAGTAGATGGAACTGGTAAAGAAAAGCAACCTGTTTCAAGTAAAGATTTTGAAAGAGGTTTGGAAAGTTATGCATTGGCTTCTGCAATTAGTTACACTAGAAACTCATATTTTTTAGATTTAATTGGTTTGGGTGAAAATAGTTTAGGAAAAACTGTAAGTTACCAAGATTCTAATAATAAATATGTTAGTCCATCAAGTCAAGATTATGATATTAATAATTTTGCAAATCAAAATGATGCAGTTTATACAATGTACATTGATGAACCTTATCCATATACATTAGATTTGATTACAAAAGAATATTTTGGACCACTTCCATATACTAATAAGAAAGTTGAAAATATTAATTTAAAAAATGGCAAAATTGCTGTTAATGGTGGAAAAATAGATACAGCAAAAACAAGTTTTAATGATATTTTTGGTTCAGGATCTGGGGGTGTGTTTACAGATGGTACTTGATATGCAGGTGCTTATTATGTTTCTGCATTCACATCAAGTCAAATAATCTTTAACCTTAACCATACTTATATGGAAACAGTTGGTAAACATTTATTAAGTTATGAAGATGGAAAAGTTTTAGGTGCTAATAACCAAAATAAAGATAGTAGAATGGAACAAGTTGTTATTAACTTTGGAAGTGGAACTGCTGATACTTATTTTGAAAATTTTAAAGCTGGTCAAATTGATTATTTAGCATCTGTTCCAGAAGCTAAAAGAAGTGAAGCAAATAGTTTAAGAAATTCTATTGTTCCAACAAAAATTATTCAAACAACTAGATCAAATTATATTGCTTATACTCCAAATCCATATGTTGTTGATGCAAAAGGAAATGTGGCAGAGAATAATTTCCTTGTTAATATGGCACAATTTATTTATCAATGAGATAACAAAGATTCAATGATTGTTAGAGCTGGTATTGCTGGATTAATAAATTACTATCGATTAGCAGATTTAGTTTATGCAGATTCAAAAGATTTCCAACTAAGTGCTACACCTTATGGTGTGTTTAAAAACTACTATGAAAGTGTTGCTAAAGGAAATTTATATGGTGCTTTACCAAGACCATATAATGACTATAAAGATGCTAAAGAAGATACATTAGATGGTTTTGAAATGTCTTTTTATAGCTGAGATGCAAGCAATAGTACAGTAAAAATTGAAAAACAAACAATTGATAAAAAAGCATTTACAGATGCAGTAAAAAAAGTTGCTAATGGTAAAGGACCTTTACTGTTTAACATTAAATTTGGAGAACAAACTTTTACTGCAAATTATAAAAATTTTGTAAATAAATTAAAAGCAACTATTGAACAATTAAGTGATAATCAAATTAAAGTTGATTATAAATTAAGAGATGGTATAGATCCTACATATACACAATGATATAACAATCAATCTTCACCATTAGGGTTTAGTTATTGATCACCAGATTATAATGGAGTTGGAACTTGAATTGAAGCTGATACAACTTTAGAAAGTACAACAGCCAATAATGTTACATATGAAGGTGTCCCTGAAACAAATGCTCATAATGCTTTCCATACATTCTTAACAAGTATGGTTTATGCAGTTAAGTTAATGAAGTACACTTGAGATAGTAGTTCTAGTAAATACAAAGCTCCAGAAAGTACTGAACAAACTAGTGGTGACCCATATGCAAATGATATTAAAGTTCAAAAAGCATTTAGTGATACTACTTTAACTGATTTTGGTATTAATACTAAAGATTCTTTATTTAATGAAAAAAATACTCCTGGTGAAAAATATGGAACACTTGCAATTGAATTATTAAATTTATTAATTGAAAAAAATGTATTTGATCAATCTAAATTTGATGCTTATGTAACAGATCCTTCTAAATTGCTTTACAAAAACTCTAAACCAGATGTGGCAAATCTTTATTTAGGTGGTGATGTAATAAAAGCAGGACAATCTGCAAACTTTTCAAAATATTTGGGAATTTTTGCAGGTCAGTCAACTGCTAAAGCACTATATGAAAATACAGTTTTAGATAGTGATTATAGTTTTATTCCAAGAGCTGAAGCTGGATTAAATGAAAGAATTATAACTTTGGTCAATCCTGATTATGTTGCAAGAAGTGGAACTCAATCTATAAACTGAAGAGACTTTGGTGTAAAAAATAAATAATAATTACAAAGTTTAAAAAAGAGAAAAAATGAGTAAACTAAAATGATTGAAAGGTCTAGCATTGTCATCCTTTGTTGGAATGACAGCAATTAGTTTAGTTTCTTGTGGGTCCTCCAATGCAACTCATTCTTTTACAAGTGATCCAACAAATTATTTAACAGACAACAATAGTCCATTAAATGGAAATTTTAACAATTCACCAATTTTAACATATGCACAAACACAACTTTATTTTTTAGCAACTTACCAAACAACTGGTAAATTTGAAATTAATGGAGAAAATGGCGGTTTTAAACAAACTACAAATGATACATTAATATTAGAAGGTGCAAGTGCAGTAATAGTTTTTGCAAACGATGATGTGCAAAAAGATATTGATAATCAATTAGATCCCAATTTATTAACAAAAAATGGTTTATCACAAAGTCAAATTTTACGAAAACTGTCTAGTATTAAAACAAGTGTTAATAAATCATCAACTAATTCCAACTCTTTTCCCCAGCAAACGCAAGCTGATGAATCTGATGCTAGTACTTTAAAATGAAATGAAGGCACAGATTATTGAGTATTTACTAGGGATAAAGGAGGAATTAAATTCCAAAATGGAATTGATCAAGATTCAAGTGATGATATTTCTCAATACTATAATAATGCAGTTAGTAATGGTAAAACTTACCAATTCATAATTGACACTGATAATAAGTGAATTGATGGATTTGGTAAAGAACAATTACCTATTTCTAGTAAAGATTTTGAAAGAGGATTAGAAGCTTATACATTATCTGTTGCTCTTGGTTATACTAGAAATACATATTTTTTAAATTTAATTGGTTTAAGTGAACAAAGTTTGGGCAAAACTATTGGTTATGAAGAAAACGGAAAATATGTTAGTTCATCAGACTTAAATTATGACATTGATAATTTTGCAAATCAAAATGATGCAGTATACACATTTTATATAGATAAACCTTATCTATATACTTTTGATTTGATATCAAAAGAATACTTCAGTCCATTACCAAATACTCACCAAAAGGTAAAAAATATTAGTTTAAAAAATGGTAAAATAGCAGTTGATAAAAATGGTAAAATAGACCAAACAAATACTAAGTTTAATGAACTTTTTGGTTCAGGAACTAAAGGTGTATTTACAGAAGAAACTTGATATATTGGTGCTTATTATGTTTCTGCTTTTACATCAAACCAAATTATTTTTAACCTTAACCATACTTATATGGAAACAGTGGGGAAACATTTATTAAGTTATGTTGATGGAAAAGTAGTTGGTGATTATAACCAAAATACCGACGATAGAATCGAAGAAATTGTTATTAATTTTGGAAGTGGAACTGCTGATACTTATTTTGAAAATTTCAAAGCAGGACAAATTGATTATTTAGCTGCAATTCCAGAAGATAAAAAAGATGAAGCTGGAATTAATTTAAAAGGATCTGTTGTGCCAACAAAAATTGTTCAAACAACTAGATCAAATTACATTGTTTATACACCAAATCCTTACATTATTGATGCAACTGGTGATATAACAGAAAACAGCTATATTACTGCTAATATGTCACAATTTATTTACCATTGAGATAACAAAGACTCAATAATTATTAGAGCTGGAATTAATGGATTAGTTAATTACTATCAATTAGCTAGTATAGTTTATTTTGATTCAAAAGATTTTCAATTAAGTGCAACACCTTATGGTGTATTTAAAAATTATTATGAAAATGTTGCTAATGGAAATTTATATGGAGCTTTACCAAGACTGTATAGTGATTATAAAAATGGCGACATTACACTAGGAAGTTTTACTATTCCTTACTATAGTTATGACAACACAACTAGTAAAATGAAAATTGAAAAAGTTGAAGTTAGTCAACAATCTTTTATTGAAGCAATTAAAAGGGTCGCCAATGATAGGTGGCCGTTAAGTTTTAATATTAAATTTGGAGAAACATCTTGAACTTCTAATTACAGGAACTTTTTATTTAACTTGCAGCAAACTATTCAGCAAGTAAGTAAAGGTGAAATTGTAGTTGGTTTAAACAGTAGAGATAATCAAAACCCTTCAAATACACAGTGGTATAATAATCAATCCTCACCACTAGGATATATTAATTGATCACCAGATTATAATGGTGTTGGAACTTGAGTTGAATCCAGCAATATTTTGGAAAGAACAAAAGTTAACAATACTACATATGAAGGTGTTCCTGGAACTAATGCACATAGTTCATTTCATACTTATTTAACAAGTATGGTTTATGCAATAAACTTGATGAATTACACTTGAAATGCTGATACCAATAAATATGAAAGTACAAGTAGTAATTTAAATCAAGACAATAGTGATCCATACATAAACGATGAAAGAATCCAAAAGGCTTTTAGTGATATCACTTTAGCTAGTTTTGGTATTGAAACAAATGACAAATCATTCAATAACAAAACAACACCAGGACAAAGGTATGGAACACTAGCAATTGAACTGTTAAATATGCTAATTGAAAATGGTGTATTTAATCAGTCAAACTTACAAAAATACGTTGATAATCCAGCTTTATTACAGTACCCAAATAGTAAACCAAATGATGTTTTAAAACTTTATTTGGGTGGTGATGTATTAAAAACTGGTCAATCAGCAAATTTTTCCAAATATTTAGGTATTTTTACAGGTAAATCAACTGCTAAAGCATTATATGTTAATACAGTTTTAGATAGTGATTACAATTTCATTCCAAGAGCTGAACCAGGTTTAAATGAAAAAATTATATCTTTAGTTAATCCAAATTATGTAGCAAGGAGTGGAACTCAATCTGTAAATTATAGGGATTTTGGAATAAAAAAACTAGTTAATAATTAAAAAATTAATCAAAAGGAAATAAAAGGATGAAAAAACTTAAAAAATGATGAAAGGGATTAGCATTGTCATCATTTGTAGGAATTACTGCAATAAGTTTGGTTGCCTGTGGACAAACTGGAGCAACCCATGCTTTTACAAGTACTCCAACAAATTTATTACAAGACAATAATAGTCCATTAAATGAAACTTTCAATAATTCACCAACATCAACTTATGCACAAACAGCACTTTATAATTTAACTACATACCAAACAACTGGACAATTTGTTAAATCTCCAGATGGAGGGTTTTCACAAACAACTGATGACACTTTAATTCTTGAGGGTGCAAGTGCAGTTATTGTGTTTAAAGATGAAACTGTAATGAAAGATGTTGATGACAAAATTGGAAATAATTTAATAACGGAAAATAAAATTTCTCAAAGTGAAATTTTAGCAAAATTAAAAGACATTAAAACAAGTGTAGATAAGTCAACAACTGTTTCACCAGCAGAACAAACTACACAAGAAACTAAAGATGATGTAACTGTTGATGATACAACAACAGATGAACCTACTTCTGATAACAGTAAATGAGAAGAAGGGAAAGATTATTGAGTTTTCACAAGAAATAAAGGTGGAATTCAATTCCAAAAAGGAATCGACCAAGATCCAGATACTAATATTTCTCAATATTATAATGATGCTGTAAGTAATGGAAAAACTTATCAATTTATTATTGATACTGAAAATTATTGAGTTGACGAAAATGGTCAACAACAGCAAGCAGTTTCAAGTCATGACTTTGAAAGAGGACTAGAAACTTATGCTTTATCTGCTGCAATTGGTTACACCAGAAATGAATATTTTTTAGATTTGATTGGATTAGGAACTGAAAGTTTAGGAAAAACTATTAGCTATCAAAATAGTGATAAAAAAATATGTTAATCCAGCAGATGTAAATTATGACATAAATAACTTTGTTAATGTAAACGATGCAGTTTATACAATGTATATTGATGAAGAATATCCATATGCATTAGATTTAATTTCAAAAGAATATTTTGGTGCTTTACCAAATACAAATAATAAAGTTAAAAACATTAATTTAAAAGATGGAAAAATTGTTCTTGATGATGGGGTTATTGATCAAGCCAAAACAAGTTGAAATGAAATTTTTGGTTCAGGTGGTTTAAATAACTTTACTAAAGATACTTGATATGCTGGTGCATACTATATTTCTGCTTTTACAGGAAGTCAAATAATTTTTAACTTGAACAGTATTTATATGGATACAGTTGGTCAAGATTTATTAAGTTATGTTGATGGAAAAATTAAAGGCTCAAATAATGAAAACACAGATCAAAGAATGGAACAAGTTGTAATCAATTATGGAAGTGGTACAGCTGACACTTATTTTGAAAACTATAAAGCAGGTCAAATTGATTACTTATCTTCTGTTCCAGAAGCTAAAAGAAGTGAAGCAAATAGTTTAAGTGGAGTAACTCCAACAAAAGTTATTCAAACTACACAATCTAATTACATTGCTTATACACCACACCCATATACAGTAAATAAAGATGGAAAAGTTAGTGCAAATGAAAATGTTTCAGATAATATGGCAGATTTTATTTATCAATGAGATAGTAAAGATGCAATGACAATTAGGGCTGGAATAGCAGGGTTGGTTAATTATAACCAACTAGCATACATGGTATATTCAAACTCAAGAGATTTCCAACTAAGTGCTACACCTTATGGTGCTTTTAAAAACTATTATGAAAATGTAGCAAAAGGAGATATTTATGGAGCTTTACCTAGACCATATGCTGATTATCAATCTAGCAGTGCTGATACAGTAGAAACAGAATTTGAAATTCCTTATTATAGTTGAAATTCAACTGATCAAAAAGTTAATATTGAAAAAATCAAAATTAACAAAGATACTTTTAAAACTGCAATTAATAATTTTAAAGGAAATAGTGCTTCTTTAAATTTCAGCATTAAATTTGGTGAAGGTTCTTTTAGTACAAATTATGAACAATATTTAATTAAATTCCAAGAAACTGTTAAAGATTTAAGTGGTAAAGGTATAAATGTTGTTATTAATCCTAGACTTGGATCTAATCCAACATCAAATGAATGATATAACAGTCAGTCTTCACCATTAGGATTTAGTTATTGATCACCAGATTACAATGGGGTTGGAACTTGAATTGAAGCAGATAACACTTTACAAAGTACAACAGTGAATAATACTACTTATGAAGGAGTTCCAAGTACTAATTCTCATAATGCTTTCCACACATATTTAACAACAATGATTTATGCAGTTAAATTAATGAATTATACTTGAAATGATTCTGACAAAAAATATGCTGCTAGTACTACTACAAATGATGATAGTCAAACAACTGCAGATCCTTATATAAATGATGACAGAATTCAAAAAGCATTTAGTGAAAGTTCTTTAACTGATTTTGGTATTCAAACTAATGATTCAGCATTTGATAATAAAAACACACCAGGTGAAAAATATGGTGCAATTGCAATTGAATTTTTAAACATGCTAATTGAAAAACAAGTGTTTAACCAAGCAAAAGTACAAAGTTATATAGATGACCCATCTAAATTACAATATTCAAGCACTAAACCAACAAAAGAAAATCCTTATACAGTACAAAATCTTTATGTTGGAGGTGATGTGATAAAAGCTGGTCAATCTGCAAACTTTTCAAAATATTTAGGAATTTTTGCAGGTGAATCAACTGCTAAAGCATTATGAGAAAATACAGTTTTAGATAGTGATTATAGTTTTATTCCAAAACCAGAAGCAGGATTGAAAGAAACAATTATATCTTTGGTTAAACCTGGATATGTAGCAAGAAGTGGAACTCAATCTATAAATTACAGAGATTTTGGAATAAAAAAATAAGATTTAACTTTTAAATAATGTGTTAAATACTTTAAAAACCTTATAAAAAATGGTGTTATAGTCCAATCATTAAATTAAATTGGGTTTTACACCATTTTTATTCTCTATGTAAAATAATTTTTAATTTTTATTGATATATTAATAAAAAACTTTTATTAGTTATTTGAATTATTGAACAAAATACTTTAATAATTGAAGCAAAAAAAGTAAATTTTTGTTCTAACTAGTGATTTTTTTTATACTATTAAAATATTAACAATAAATAAAAAAAAGGAAAAGAAAATGAAAAAACTAAAATGATTAAAAGGATTAGCTTTGTCATCCTTTGTAGGATTGACAGCTGTTAGTTTAGTTGCTTGTGGACCTACAAATAGTGGTCAAGGAGGGGGGGCAACTCACTCTTTTACAAGTAGTCCAACAAATTATATAGAAGCAAATAACAGTCCATTGAATGCATCTTTTAATAATTCACCTATTTCAACATATGCACAAAGTGTACTTTATGGTTTAACTGCATACCAAACAACTGGGCAGTTTGTACTTGATGGTCAAACAGGTACTTTTAAAGAAACAACAAATGACACATTAATATTAGAAGGTGCAAGTGCAGTAATAGTATTTAAAGATGAAACTGTAATGAAAGATGTTGATAATAAATTGGATAGCAATTTATTAACTGAAACTGGAATATCAAAAAATGAAATTTTAGCAAAATTACAAGACATTAAAACAAGTGTAGATAAATCTACATCATCAGAAGGTGGTGAAACACAGCAAGAAACAAAAGCTGATGATACTACTAATAAATGAACTGAAGGAACAGATTACTGGGTTTTTACTAGGGATAAAGGTGGAATTCAATTCCAAAAAGGAATCGACCAAGATCCAGATGCTAACATTTCACAATACTATAATGATGCAGTTAGTTATGGAAAAACTTACCAATTTATTATTGATACTGATAATAAATGAGTTGACTCAAATGGTGCACATAAACAAAATCTTTCAAGTAAAGATTTTGAAAGAGGACTTGAAGCTTATACTTTAAGTGCTAGAATTGGTTATAACAGAAACTCATATTTTTTAGATTTAATTGGATTATCTAATGAAAGTTTAGGTAAAACTGTAGGTTATAAAGGTAGTGATGGTAATTATGTTATGCCTGAAAATCCTAACTATGATATTTCTAATTTTGCAAATAAAAATGATGCAGTATACACAATGTATATTGATGAAGAATATCCATATACATTAGATTTAATTTCAAAAGAATATTTTGGTGCTTTACCAAACACAAATAACAAAGTTAAAAATATTAGTTTGAAATCAAATAAAATAGCACTTAAAGATGGCCGAATTGATGATGGTGCTACTAGCTGAAATGATATTTTCGGTTCAGGTGGTTTACAAAAATTTACAGAAGATACTTGATATGCTGGTGCATACTACATTTCAGCTTTTACATCTACACAAATTATTTTTAACCTTAACCATGCTTATATGGACACAGTTGGTAAAAATTTATTAAGTTATGTTGATGGAAAAATTCTAGGAACAAATAACAAAAACACAGACAACAGAATGGAACAAGTTGTAATTAATTATGGTAGTGGTACAGCTGATACTTATTTTGAAAATTTCAAATCTGGACAAATTGACTACTTATCTTCTGTTCCAGAAGCTAAAAGAAGTGAAGCAAATAGTTTAAGAGATTCTATTGTTCCAATAAAAGTTGTGCAAACTACACAATCTAATTACATTGCTTATACACCAAATCCATATGTTGTTAATGCAAAAGGTGAAGTTGAGGAAAATGAATATTTAACTGGCATGGCACAATTCATTTATGAATGAGATAGCAAAGAAGCAACTACTATTAGAGCAGGAATAGCAGGATTAGTTAATTATTATCAATTAGCAAGTTTTGTTTATTCATCTAAAGACTTTCAATTAAGTGCTACACCATATGGTGCTTTTAAAAATTACTATGAAAGTGTTTCAAATGACAAGACTTATGGTGCTTTACCAAGACCTTATAGCGATTATACAAAAACTACTAGTAATGAACTTAATGAATTCAAAATACCTTACTATAGTTACAATTCAGATACTAGTACTGTTAATATTGAAGAATTAACTATAAATAAAAGTACTTTTCAAAATGCAGTTAAGCATTATAGTGACAAAAACACATCAAAAAAATTAAATTTTGCCATTAAATTTGGAGAAGGTTCTTGAAGTACAAATTATAATAATTACTTATTAGATTTAGAAAAAACTATTGAAAGTTTAAGTTCAAATATTGATGTTGTTTTAATTAATAGAGATACTCAAACTCCTTCAAGTACTCAATGATTTAATAGTCAATCTTCACCATTAGGATTTAGTTATTGATCACCAGATTATAATGGGGTTGGAACTTGAATTGAAGCTGATACAACTATACAAAGTACAACAATCAAAACTAAAAGTAATGATGGAACTGAAACTACGAAAAAATATGAAGGTGTACCTGGAACTAATGCACACAACTCTTTCCATACTTTCTTATCAAGTATGGTTTATGCAGTTAAATTAATGAATTATAATTGAAATGTTACTAGTAATAAATATGAAGCTAATACAACTCAACAAAGTTCTAGTGATCCATATACAACTGATACTAAAATTCAAAAGGCTTTTAGTGATAATACTTTAAGTTCTTTGGGTATTGAGACAAGTGATTCTTCATTTAACAGTAAAACTACTCCAGGAGAAAGATATGGAACAATTGCAATTGAATTATTAAATTTATTAATTGAAAAAGGTGTTTTTGATCAAACTGCTTTAACTAAATATATTAATGATCCAACTCAATTGAAATATCTAACTAATAAACCAACAGATCCTAAAACTCTTTGATTAGGTGGAGATGTAATAAAAGCATCTGATAAAGATGGTGTTGATCAATCAGCAAACTTTTCAAAATACTTAGGTATATTTGCAGGTCAATCAGTTGCAAAAGCATTGTGAGCTAATACAGTTTTAGACAGTGATTATAGTTTTATTCCAAGACCAGAAGCTGGTTTAAAAGAACAAATCATAACATTAGTTAATCCTAATTATGTAGCAAGAAGTGGAACTCAATCAGTTAACTGAAGAGACTTTGGTATAAAAATTAAAAACTAATATCTATACATTAATCAATAAAAAAACAGATCTAAAAAATCTGTTTTTTACTCGATTGAAATATGAAGTGCAACGCATAATAATAAAATTTATGTGGGCACTTCTTTTTATTTTTGTTTTTT
>JAIDMU010000087.1 GCA_029050415.1 Malacoplasma sp. | reverse complement strand
GATACTCACACACATTTATTGTTGGTTGCTAGAAATTTACAAAATTTAGATTTAAAAAATGTTTTTGATTTTGATAATTTAAAAAAAATAATAACTAAAAAAATTAATGATGAAAATCCAAAATTTATTTATGCTAATGGATTTAATGAAATAAATTTTAAACCAAACAAAATCTTGAACCGATTAGATTTAGATTTAATTAATGATAAAATACCTATTTTTATTTTTCGTTCTGACTTGCATACAGTAATGGTTAATACAGTTGGACTAAAGTATTTAGGTTTGTTTGAAAGAAATGTAATTAGTCATTATGGTCCTGAAATTATTTTAGATGATACTACTAAATTACCAACTGGTGTTATTAAAGAAAATGCTTGTCAAGAAGTAAGAAAAAAAATAAATAGTTTTTTTGATTTTGATAGTGATTATAAAAATCTTGTTAAAGTGATTCAAAATTTAATTAAGCTTGGTATTTCAACAGCTGTAACTTGTGATATTTTTGAAGGTGAACAAGATTATATTTATTCTCTTTATAAAAAGTTATTAGAAGAAGACAAAAAAGTTAGAATTAAACATGAGTTAGTTTTTTACAAAAAAGAACAGTTAAATAATTTTTTAAATTCTATAGAAAAAGAAAATGGAAATGATGAGTTTAATAAAATTATTGACATCAAAATTTTCAATGATGGTTCTTTGGGTTCACAAACCGCATTTTTACAAAAGCACTATTGTAATAACAAGAATAATTTTGGTATATTAAATTACCAAAAAAATGAATTATCAGATTTTATTAATATTGCTCAAAAATATAAAAAACAAATTGCAATTCATTCAATTGGAGATGCTTCAAGTTTAAGATGCATTAGTACAATTTCTAATTTGTGTAAATTTAATTTTGCTCGACATAAAATAATTCATTTTCAATTGTTTGATAATTTTATGATTAATCAAGTTGCTAACAACAATATTTTTTTATCAGTTCAACCTTGTTTTTTAGAAAGTGATTTAACCTTACTAAATAACTATGTTCAGCAACCAACTGCTTCAGTTTCATATAGTTTTAATAAAATATATGAAAAAAATGAAAAAATTATTTCTTTTTCTACAGATGCACCAGTTTGTGATTTAAATCCTTTTAATAACTTGTTTTATGCTATTCATGGAGATTTAATAAACAAACCTAAAAATAAAGAAAGAGCATTTGAAATTTTTGATGCTGTTAAATGCTATACAGAAAATGGTGCTTATTCTTTTTTTGAAGAAAAAAAATTAGGAAAAATTTCAACTAATTACTTAGCTGATTTCATAGTTTTAAATCAAGATATTTTTTCTCTAAAAAATGATAAAGAAATTTTGAAAACAGAAGTAGTTGAGCATTATATTAATGGCAATAAAGTATATTAATTAACTTTAAATTTTTTTATAATTTCAATTAATTCTTTTTGACTAATAATATTTTTGTGTTCATAGATAATTTTATTTTTTTCATAGATTCTAATTGTTGGAACTAATTCAATAGCTCATTCAGTGTTTCCATCTTCTTTTCAAACATTTAAAGAATCATCACTAATATTTACAAATAAAAAATTTTTTATTTGTAATTTTTTAATTGTTTTAAAAATTTCTGGAACATTATTTATGCAATAAGGGCACCAATCAGCATAAAAAATAACTAAAAAATTTTTTTCAAATTTATTTAATTGATTTTTTAAATCTTTTAATTCAGTGTATTTTATTTTTTCAATCATTATTTAAAAC
>JAIDMU010000086.1 GCA_029050415.1 Malacoplasma sp. | reverse complement strand
ATGTTATATCTATTGTGATATTTAAATATGTTAATGGTATTTTGCTAAGTAAATATGATTTGATTACAGTTTTTTATTCTGAATTAGAAGAAATTATATCTACTTTAATTTTTGAATATTATACAAAAATTGCTATTGAACACCCCAAAAAAGTATATTTATCTTTATCAGAAGAAATTTTAAAAAATTTAAGCGAATCTTTAAAAATACAATTTTTAAATCCTAATAAAGGTGTTAAAAAAGATGTAATGGACAAAGCTTTTTCAAATGCAGTAGAAATTATGAAAAATAAATACCTTCTATTAATTTCTAATCAGACAAGAGAAATGAATTCAGTTGATGAATTGCAAAAAATTTTAAATATTGAAAATATTTATAGAATTGAAATGTTTGATAATTCAAATATTTTTAATGATGACAAAGTTGGTGCAATGATTGTTTATGAAAATGGTGTAAAAAACAAAAATGAATACAGAAAATTTATTATAAAAAATAAAGAAGCAAATTCTGATTTTGAATACATGAAAGAAGTTATTTATAGAAGATATAAAAAAGCCTTAGAAACTGATGGTGTTATTCCAGATTTACTAATTGTAGATGGTGGAAAAATTCAAGTTAATGCAGCTTTAAAATCTTTAAAAGAATTAAAGTTAGATTCTGTTATTCCAGTGATTGGTTTAGCAAAAGATGATAAACACAAAACAGATAGAATTGTTAAATCTGATTTTAGTGAAATTAAATTAGATAAAAAATCTGATCTTTATTTTTTCTTGCTAAATATTCAAGATGAAGTACACCGATTTGCAATTACATTTCACCGTAATAAAAGATCAAAATCTTTATTTCAAAATTCTTTATACCAAATAAAAAATTTAGGAAAAAAACGAATTGAAAAATTATTGGAAAAATATGAAACTTTAGAAAAAATAAAAGAGGCAAGTATTGAAGAATTAAGTCAAATAGTTCCTCATGATGTTGCTGTTGAAATTAAGAAATTAAATTAAAAAAGCACCAATTGATATGGTGCTTTTATTTATTAAGGACAGATAGTAACAATTATGAAATGATGAATGATTTTAATCTAAATCAAATTTTTTCTAAAACCATTGTAGTATATGGAGAACCTAATAATCTTTCTTCTTCATATCTTACACCTAGCTTTGTAGCTAATTCTTCTAAACTTATATCATCATCAAACCCAATAATTTGTTTTGCAAGTTTTAATGCATCTATTTCTGAAATTTGAAGGTTATAACCGTATTCTTTATAAATTTTTTCTAAAAGTGGAAAAGCGAAATTGTCTCCATTATAAGTAAATAAAATAGCATCTTGGAAAATATATGTCATATTTTCTAAAGCTGACATTTTATCAATCCCTTCGCTTTCAATTTTTTTATTAGTTATACGATATTTTCTTATAATATTTCCTGGGATTTTTTTATCTGTAGCAATAAAAAAGTTGTGCTTAGAAACCATTTCATTATTAATGTATGTTCTAGCAGCAAAATATAAAATTTCAGAATCTAAACCTTCTTCAGTTGTTTTTATATCGAAAATTACTATCTTTCGATCCTTAAATAAATCTTTTAACATTTCCGCCTCCGGAAAAAGAAAATATACTACTTTTACATTTTACAATATAATTTATAAAATTTTGTTAAAACTTGATATTATACTCTTATTTTTTAAAAAATATTATTAAAATATCAATATCTTAATAAAAAAATGTTTAATAATTTTAAGCTTAATTATTGACTAAACTAGGTGAATTATATGAAAAAAATTTTAATTATTTCTGATACTCATGGTGATAAATCTTTTTTTAAAGAAATTATAAAAAAAGAAAAACCAGATATAAAAATTCATGCTGGTGATTTTTGTATCGATGAAAGTATCATTAAAAACAATTTTGATTATTATGTTGCTGGTAATAATGATTTTTATGGACCAAGAATAGTTGATTTTGAAATTGAAAGTTTTAAATGTAGGTTAATGCATGGAGATCAATTTGGTTATTCTGTTCCAGGATATGAAAAAAGAGAAGAATATTTAGTTGAATACGCAACAAAAAATAAAATAGATATTTTGTTTAGTGGGCATACTCATATAGAATCAGTTTATTTTAAAAATAAAATTTTAATTATTAATCCAGGATCTTTAATGTACCCAAGAAATTTTAATCAAATGAAATCATATGCAATTTTATATATTGAGAATAATAAATTTAAATCCACAAATTTTGAAGACATCATCAAATATGTAGATTAATATTTATTATTTTTCTTCTCATTTCATAACTATGGCATTACTTTCATCTGTATAATACTTATTTCTTTTGTAAATTATTGCAAAATCATTTTTTAAATAAAATTCTTTTTTATTGTCCTTATCAGAAACTTCTATATGAATGGATTGATAATTATTTTTCAAAAAATCTAGCATTTTACTACCTATTTTTTGTTTTTGATATTTTTTTAAAACTCCTATTTTATAAATTTCTGCTTCTAAATTATTTTCAAAAAATAAACAATATCCTATAATTGTGTTTTGGTGCTCAAAAAACAAGCAGTAAAAATTAATTGGAAAAAAAAGATTTTCCAAATCATTCACATCAAAAAAATTATCTGGAAAAATTTCTTGTTCTAATTTTGCAATAGTTTCAATATCTGAGTTTGTTATTTTCTTTTTATTTTTTATGATAATCATAAACAGCTTTTTTAATGTATAAAGGTCTAATAAAATTAGAACTAATAAATTTTGTATAATTAAATTCTCATTTAGTTATTATGCTTTTTTTATTTTCTATATTATAAAAATATTTATTGTAAAAATTATGTAATTTTTCTATTTCTGATTTTTTAATTAGAAAAGGTTTTTTAAAGTTATTTGCAGCAACATAAAAAAGTTCTGTTTTAGCATCAATAAAAGAAATTTCATCATTTTGAGTTATGCATCATTGTAATGAGTTTAAGTGAAAAAGATTAACTTTTGGGAAAACTGTTTTAAATGTGTTTGCAAAAATGACAACAGT
>JAIDMU010000085.1 GCA_029050415.1 Malacoplasma sp. | reverse complement strand
ATAGGGATAATTTAGTAATAATTTAAACAAGTATTTCAGTATTTTTAAAAACTTTAAATATAAATTTAAATATTTTGAAATTATCTTTTTGTATATCAGGTTAAGACTAATATTTAAGAGGAGAATTAAATGTTAATTAATAAATATACTAGTCAAACTGAAACTTATTCAGTATTAGACATAGATGGGAACGTTACTAAAGTAGGATACACAATTCCTTTAACTAATGAAGAAATTCAAAAGTCTTACTACACTATGCTTCTTTCAAGAAGATTTGATGAAAAGATGCTTAAGTGACAAAGACAAGGTAAAATGTTAACTTTCCCACCTAATATGGGTGAAGAAGGTTTACAAGTAGCAACTGCAATTAGTATGCACAAAGATGACTGATTTGCACCTGCTTTTAGATCTGCTGCTGTTTACTTACATAAAAATGTTCCAATGTGAAAAATTATGCTTGTTTGAAAAGGAAATGAATTAGGTAACAAAATGCCTGAAGAATTAAATTTCTTACCTTTCAATATTCCAATTGGAACTCAATACTCACATGCTGCTGGTATTGGAATGGCTTTAAACTATGAAAACAAACCAAATGTTGCTTATACATTTATTGGTGATGGTGGAACTGCTGAAGGTGAATTCTATGAAGCTATGAATATTGCTTCAATTAGAAATGCTCAAACAGTTTTCTGTGTAAATAATAACCAATGAGCTATTTCTACACCAACTGCTAAAGAAACTGGTCAATTAGACATTTCTAGTAAAGCAATTGCTGCAGGTATTGACTACATTAAAGTAGATGGTAACTGTTTATTTGCTTCAGTAGAAGCTGCAAGAGCTGCTAGAGAACATGTGTTACAAAACAAAAAACCAATTTTAATTGAATTTGTAACTTATAGAATGGGACCTCACACAACTAGTGATAACCCTAGAGTTTATAGAACTGAAGAATATGAAAAAGAACAAGAAAAGAAAGACCCAATCATCAGATTAGAAAAATGAATGATGAAAAATGGTCTTTTGGATGAAGCTAAAAAAGCTGAATTAGAAGAAAAAATTAATAACGAAATTGAAGAAGCTTATAAAACTATGGAAAATCATTTATCTGTTTCTGTTAGTGATATTTTTGATCACACTTACAAAACATTAGATGAATCTTTATTAGAACAAAAAGCTGAAGCTCTTAAAATTCATGGAGGTAAATAATAATGTCTAAGACAATTATTGTAAATAACATTGAAGCTGTAACTAACGCTTTAGATCTAAATATGGAAAAAGACCCTAAAATCATTGTTTATGGTGAAGATGCAGGGTTTGAAGGTGGTGTGTTTAGAGCTACTCAAGGATTACAAGCTAAATATGGAGAAAAAAGAATATTTGACTCTCCAATTGCTGAAACTGCTATTGTTGGTACAGCTGTAGGTGCTTCATTAGCTGGATTAAAACCAGTTGTTGAAATGCAATTTTCAGGTTTCTGTTTTCCAGGACTTATGAACTTATTTACTCATGCTGCAAGATACAGAAACAGAAGTAGGGGAAGATTTACTTGTCCTATGGTTGTGAGAATGCCTATGGGTGGAGGGGTTAAAGCTCTTGAACACCACTCTGAATCATTAGAAGCAATTTTTGCTCACATTCCTGGATTAAAAGTTGTTATGCCTTCAACTCCTTATGATACAAAAGGTTTATTAACTGCTGCTATTAATGATCCAGATCCAGTAGTTTTCTTTGAACCAAAAAGAATTTATCGTGCATTTAAACAAGAAATTCCTGAAGAATTATATGAAATTGAATTAGGTAAAGCTAATGTTGTTACTTCTGGAAACGATTTAACTCTTGTTACTTTTGGTGCAAGTGTTCATGACAGTTTAGCTGCTATTGAACAAGTTAAAAAAACAAACCCTAATATTTCAGTTGAATTAATTGATTTAAGAACTATTAAACCATGAGATAGACAAACAGTTATTAACTCTGTTAAGAAAACAGGAAGATTGATGATTGTTCATGAAGCTGTTAAATCATTTAGTGTTAGTGCTGAAATTATTACAACTGTTAACGAAAAAGCTTTCTATAGTTTAAAAGCTGCTCCTGTTAGATTGACTGGTTGAGATATCACTGTACCATATGCATTAGGTGAAACTTTACATATGGTTAGTCCTGAAAGAATTGCAAAAGAAATCATTACTCTTGCAAATACTAAGGAATAATAAAGTATTATATAAAGAGTATTATTTCTAGGAGAAAATAAAATTATGTATATTTTTAAATTTGCTGATATTGGTGAAGGAATTCATGAAGGAAAAGTATCAGATATTCTTGTTAAAGAAGGTGATTCTGTTAATGATGGAACAGACTTATTTTCTGTAGAAACTGATAAAATTACAACTGAAATTTCTTCTCCAGTAAAAGGTATTGTTTCAAAAATTCTTATTAAAGTTGGTGAAACAATTCATGTTGGAGATCCAATTTTTGAAATTGATGATTCAAATTCATCAAGTCCAGCACCTGCAGCAGCACCAGTTGCTTCTGCTCCTGCTCCTGCTAGTGAAGAACCTAAAGGAGAAGCTAAAGGTGCTTCTGTTGTTGGTGAAGTTAAAGTTTCAGATGCAGTTCTTCCATTGTTTGGAAGCAATTCTTTAAATGTTTCTAAAACTTCAAGTAGTGACAATGAAATTGTTAACAAAGATGTTTTAGCTAGTCCTGTTGCTAGAGTTTTTGCAAAAAATAACAATGTTAATTTAGGGTTAGTTAAAGGTACAGGAGAATTAGGAAGAATTACTAAAGCTGATGTTGAAGCTTATATAAAATCTAGTTCAAGTGTTTCATCTGTTTCAGTTGCAACTGTAACTCCAGTTGCTTCTGGACCTGCTGTGGCTGTTGCAGTTGCTCCTGTTCAAACTGTAACTGCTTCTGCTCCTTCATCTTCTGCATTAGTTGCTAACAAAGTTACTGCTATTACACCTATTAATGAAGGTGACAAAACATTAGAAATGACTTCTATTAGAAAAGCTATTGCTACAGCAATGAAAAGAAGTTGAACTCAAGCTGCTTATACTAATTTATCAGTTGAAATTGATGTTACTGAAGTTTGAGATCAAAGAAATAAAATTAAAGATTATATTTTAGAAACTGAAAATGTAAAACTTAATTTATTACCTTTCATTATTAAAGCTATTGCAAAAACATTGAAACAATTCCCTATGTTTAATGCAGTAAATGATGATGTTAACAACACATTAATTTTAAGAAATGAAGTTAATATTGGAATTGCTGTTGATACTAAAGATGGTTTAATTGTTCCAAATATTAAAAATGCTGATAGTTTATCAATTTTAGAAATTGCTAAAACAATTTCTGAAATTGCAACTAAAGCAAGAACTAAAAAAATTACTATGGCAGATTTATCTAAAGGAACATTCTCAGTTACAAATTATGGTTCTTTAGGTGTAGAATTTGGTGTTCCAGTGATTAATTATCCAGAAGTTGCAATTGCAGGTTTAGGTGCAGCAACAAACAAAGTTAAAAAAGTTGGAATCCAAATGGTTGAAAGAAAAGTTATGATTTTAACTATTGCTGCTGACCACAGATGAGTTGATGGTGGTGACATTGCAAGATTTGCTAACCAAGTAAAACAATATCTTGAAAATATTGCTTTCTTATTTGTTTAATACAATTAATAAGGATAAGAAAACATTATGAAAAAATATGATCTTGTAGTTATTGGTAGTGGACCTGGTGGTTATATTGCTGCTGAACAAGCTGCTAAAAGTGGTTTAAAAACACTTTGTATTGAATCTAGTGATTTTGGTGGTGTTTGTTTAAATAAAGGTTGTATCCCAACAAAAGCATTACTAAACTCAGCAAAAATTCATCAATATGTTTTAAAAGCTGCTGATTATGGAATACAAGGAATTAATTCAAATTCTATTACTTTGGACTGATCTAAAATTATTTCTAGAAAAAATGATGTAGTTAAAAAACTACAAATGGGAGTTCAAGGTTTATTAAAAACAGCTAAAGCTGAAACAATCAAAGGTGTTGCTAAAATTGTTGATGCTAATACTGTTAGTGTTAATGAAGAATTAATTAATTTTGATAATCTAATTGTTGCAACTGGTAGTTCACCAAGAAAATTTAATCTTCCTGGTTTTGATGTGGGTTATAGTGAAGGTAAAATTTTAACAAGTGATGAAGTATTAAATTTACCAAACATTCCTAGTAAGTTCACAGTAATTGGTGGTGGTGTAATTGGAGTTGAATTTGCAATTTTATTTGCAGAACTTGGAAGTCAAGTCACAATCTTACAAGGAGTTGACAGAATTCTTGAAGTGCTTGATAAAGATGTATCAACTGAAGTTACAAAATTACTTACTAATAAAGGAATTAAAATTATTACTAATGCTCAAATTAAAAAATATGAAAATGGGAAGGTTTATTATGATTTAAACAATCAAGAATTCTCTGAAGAATTTGAATATTGTTTAGTATCTGTAGGAAGAGCTCCAAGTACTGATATTGTTAAACCTTTAGGATTGGAGTTAGCAAGAAATGGATCAATTATTACAAATGATTACATGCAAACTTCATTAAAACACATTTATGCAATTGGAGATTGTACAAGCAAAGTAATGCTTGCTCATTCTGCGTATAAAAATGCAGTTGTTGCAGTGAATAACATTTTAAACAAACCAACTAAAATGGATATTTTAAAAGTACCTGGTTGTATTTATACACATCCTCAAGTTGCAACTGTAGGTTATACAGAAGAACAATTAAAAGAATTAAACATTCCATATTTTGCAGCCAAATATCAATTTTCACATTTAGGAAAGGCTTTAGCAGATGGAACTACTTTTGGTTTCATTAAACTACTAGTTAGTCAAGATTGTGGTGAAATTTTAGGTTGTCATATTGTAGGAGAAGAATGTTCTGATTACATTTCTGAAATTGCTTTGGCAATGGAAAATGAATCTACTGTATATACAATATCGCAAACTATTCATCCACACCCAACATATTCTGAAATTGTTTGAGAAGTAGCAAGAAAAATTGTTTTAGAAAACTTCAAAAACAAAGTTTGGGAATAATAACATTTATAAAACAAACTAAAAATTATGGAAAAACTCCATAATTTTTTTATTTCATATTAATAATTTATTAAAAATTTAATTGTTTAATATAGCATTAGCACTGTTGATGTTATAAAATTATATTATTAAGTCTCTTTTAATATTTATGAAAATTTATATAAGTAAAATAAGTAAGAAGAATGATAAAGAATTTTATTATTACAAATACACATCTTCTAAAAAAATAAATTCTTTAGCTATTTGAGCTGAATTATTAGAACCTAGATTTATTTTAAATAAACCAAGTTTTTTAAGAGCATGGAGATATTTTACAGGTTCTGAATCTGAAATAGTTGTAGACAATGTTTTTCAAATTAAGGTTTTTGAAGAATGTTTAACTTTTTTTAATTCTTCAAGATTTGAACATTTTTTAGAAAAAATCTGAAGTGGTTATTCATTTGTTGTTTTTTGTAGATAATAAATT
>JAIDMU010000084.1 GCA_029050415.1 Malacoplasma sp. | reverse complement strand
GAAATAATATTTGTAGTTTATTAACTGAAGTTATTAAAGAAAAGATTTTAATTAAATTATCAAAGCTAAGTAATGAAGATAAAAAATTCGTTGAAAGTGCTATTAATGTTGCTAATTCAAGCAAAAGCAAAGAAATTTATGAATACTTGTCAAAGTATGCATATGCTTTAAAAATGCTTTTTCCTATTTGAGTATCACGTCCTGAACAAGTTTCAATTTTTATACCTTTAGAAAGAAATTATTTTGAATATGGGATTTATGATGAAGCAAGTCAAATGTTTTTAGAGCGTGCTTATCCTTTACTATACAGATCAAAAATAAACATTATAGCTGGTGATGATAAACAATTAAAACCATCAAGTTTCTTTATTTCTAGAAATGAAGAAAATGATGAAGAAACAGAAATAGATGATTTAGATATTGAAGAATCATTATTAGATAGAGCTAAAACTACATCATGAACAGAAATCATGTTACAAAATCATTACCGATCTGAAAATAGTGATTTAATTCAATTTTCTAGTGAAAATATTTATGATAACAAACTTAATTTTGCTTCCAAAAATGGTCTTCATTTTGAAAGAGGAATTGATGTAGTTAATTGTGATGGTTTTTTTGTTGATAGAATAAATGAAAAAGAAGCATTAGAAGTTATAAAAATTTTGGAAGAAAATGTTAATAAATATAAATCAATTTTAATTATTACTTTTAATATTTCACAATCTTCTTATATTGAATCCTTACTAATGAATGAAAAATACTCAACTAAAGAAGTTATGGAAAAATTTATGAACCAAGAAATTGATGTAGTAAATTTAGAAAATGTTCAAGGTAATGAAGCTGATTTAGTTATTATTTCAATAGCTTATGCAAAAAAATCACCAACTGAGAAATTAAGAAGTTCTTTTGGACCTGTAATTCAATCAGGTGGAAAAAACAGATTGAATGTAGCAATAACTAGATCTAAAAATAAAATGATTATTTTAAAAAGTTTATCTGCTTCTGAAATTGCTAATAATACTAATGAAAACTTGCAAGTATTTAAAAAATTCATTGCTTTTTTAGATAATATTGCAATGGTTAACAAAGCAAATCAAGTTATTAAAAATGAAAATTTTATTTTTGATTCATCTTTTGAAGAAGAAGTTTTTAATGAACTAAAACCATATGTTTATCAAAAAAATTTAAAAATTTTAACTCAGTTTGAAGTTGGAAACAAAAAAATAGATATGGTTATCACAAATTCTAATTGTGAAAAAGTTTATTTAGGAATTGAAGTAGATGGTTGAAAATATCACAGTGGAAAAATTAAAGTTTTAGAAGATTTTGAAAGACAATTATTTTTAGAATCTAGGGGTTATCCAATCTTTAGAGTTTTAGAATATGAGTGAAAAAGAAATAAAGATTTAATAATAGAAAATATTTTTAAACAAGTAGAAAAAAATAAAGAAATTTTATAAAACATGAAAAAACAGCAATAAATATTGTTGTTTTTTATTTTTATATAAATTTATAAATTCTTTTTGTGCTTTAATTATTTTATTAGTGCAATTTTTATTATTAAAAATTTTTTTAATGTAAGGGAAAAATATGAGTGATTATAAAAAAACACTTTTGATGCCAAATACTGCTTTTGAAATGAAAGCAAATTTACCACAAAAAGAACCTAAAATTCAAGAAAATTGAATTTTAGAAAAAATAGAAAAAAAGATTTTAGCTAAAAATAAGTCAAAAAAACCTTTTATTTTAGCTGATGGTCCACCTTATGCAAATGGAGATTTGCATGCAGGTCATGCATTAAATAAAATTTTAAAAGACATTATTTTACGTTATAAAGCAGCAACTGGGCACTATACAAAATACATTCCTGGTTGAGATACACATGGCTTGCCAATTGAACAAGCAATGATAAAAAAAGGTTTAAATAATAAACCTGATCAAACTATTACAGAAAAAAGAAAAAACTGTAAAAATTTTGCTATTGAAAATGTATACCGTCAAAAAGACCAGTTTAGAAGATTGGGAATTATGTCTGAAATGGATGAGATTTTTTTAACTTGTGAACTTGATTATGTAATTAGACAATTAAAAATTTTTAATAAAATGCTTTTAAAAGGTTTGATTTATCAAGATTTAAAGCCAGTTTATTGATCTTGATCTAGTCAAACAGCTTTAGCAGATGCTGAAATTGAATACAAAGAAATAGAATCTGATTCTGCATTTGTAGCTTTTGAAATCACAGAAAATAATGATTTTGTTTCAAAAGGTGACAAAGTAATCATTTGAACTACTACCCCTTATACATTACCTGCAAATTTAGCAATTGCTGCTAATCCTAAAGTTACTTATTGTAGAGTTAAAGTTGAAAACAGTTTTTATATTGTTGCAAAAAGTTTGGTTGAAAAATTATCTGAAATTTTGAATTGAAAAAAATATGAAATAATTTCTGAATTTTTAGGCAAAAAAATAGAAAATGTTTCTTATAAAAGCTCAGTTACAGAAAAAAAATGTAAAGTGATTGTTGATGAATATGTTTCAGATTCTGATGGTACAGGACTTGTTCATAATGCACCAGGATTTGGTCATGAAGATTATCTTGCATGTAAAAAATACAATATAAAACCATATTGTCCAATTGATAATTATGGAAAGTTTACAAAAGAAGTAAATAATAAAGATTTAGAAGGTCTTTTTTATCAAGATGCAAACAAAGTTATTTTAGACAAATTAGAAAAAAAAGGATTATTACTAAAACAAAGCAAAATTACACACTCAGCTGCTCATGATTGAAGAACAAAAAAACCTGTAATTTATCGTGCAACAAAACAGTGATTTGTAAACATTTCTAAAATTTCTAAAGATATTTTAGAAGCTGTTAATAAAGTAAAATCTGTTGATACAACAATTGTTAAAAAAATTAAAGAAATGGTTTTAAGCAGACAAGAATGATGTATTAGTAGACAAAGAATTTGAGGAGTTCCAATTTGTATTATTTATGATAAAGATCACAACCCAATTTTAGATTCTAAATTACTTAATAACATTGTTGATATTTTAAATGATGAAGGAATAAATTCTTGATATACACAAGATGTTAAATATTTTTTAACAAGTAATTATAGTACTTCAAAAAAATACATTAAAGAAACAGACATCATGGATGTTTGGTTTGATTCAGGAACAAGTTATTCAGTTTTACAAGAAGATAAATTAGGTTATCCAGCTGATTTGTATTTTGAAGGGAAAGACCAATTTAGGGGTTGATTTAATTCATCATTAGTAACTAGTGTTGCAGCTTTTAAAAAATCTCCTTATAAAGAATTATTAACTCATGGTTTTGTTCTTGATGAAAAAGGAAATAAAATGTCAAAGTCACTTGGGAATATAGTTGATCCTTTGCAAGTGTGTAAAGATTATGGGGCAGATGTTTTAAGATTATGAGTAGCTTCTGTAGATTTTTTAAAAGATGTATCAATTTCTAATGACATCATTGCACAAAATGCTGAACTTTATAGAAGAATAAGAAATACTTTATTTAGATTTACTTTAGGAAATTTAAGTGACTTTAATCACAAAAAACTTAGAGGTGTAAAATATAGTGATGCTGATTTATATGTTTTAAATAATTTAGCAAAAGACATTAAAACAATTAAAGAATGTTATGAAAAATATGATTACAAGCAAGTTCTTAAAATAATTTCAAAAAATGTTGCAGATTTATCAGCTTGATATTTTGACTATATTAAAGATAGTTTATATTGTGATGAAGCAAGCAGTGAAAAAAGAATTGCAATTCAAGCAACCTTATATAATTTATTGGAATCATATTTAAGAATTCTTTTCCCAATAATTCCTCACACTTGTGAAGAAGTGTATAGTTATTTTGATAAAAAAGATAAATTAAAATCTGTGCATTTAGAAGATTTTGCTAATTTCAAATTGGATAGTAAGTATAAAATTGATCACAAAAAATGAGAAGAATTTTTTGCTTTAAAAGATTTAATTTATTCAGAAATAGAAAAAGCAAGAAATGAAAAAATTATTTCATCTAAAGGTGAAGCAATAGTGGTAATTAATGCAAAAGAAATTCCTTTTGATGAAGATATATTAAAAAATTATTTAGCTGTTGCAAAAGTGGAATTTTCTAAAAAAGAAAAAATTAAAGAAACTACAGTTAAAATTAAAAATTCTAAATATTCAAGATGTGAAAGATGTTGAAATTATTATCCACCTAAAACCATTGTTAAAGAACTTTGTGAAAGATGTACAAAAGTAATGAGTTCTAAAAAAAGTAAATAAAAATGAATTTATAACAAATAAAAATTGAAGTGTAATTATGTTGTAGTAAAACACATATAAACACTTCTTTTTATTTAAAATTTTTTATTATTAAAGACTAATTAAAGTTTAAAACTATATATT
>JAIDMU010000083.1 GCA_029050415.1 Malacoplasma sp. | reverse complement strand
GAATGAATTGCTCAAAGCTACTCACCTCTTTTCATTCTAACAAAATATTGTGTGAACTAAAATATTTAAAATCATTTTTTATTAGTTCAATATAGATAGGTAAAAAAAATAGAAAAACTGCATAAAATAAATAAATAAAAAAGATTACCCAATTTTGGTAATCTTTGATAAAAAAATTAAGGTTCAATTTTTTTAAGAACTAAATCTTTAATTTTGTTATACAAATCTTGATTTTCATTTAAATAATTATCTAAATTATTTCTTCCTTGAGAAAGTTTTTGATCTTCAAAATAATATCAAGACCCAGATTTTTGAATTACTTCATATTCAATTGCAAAATCTATTATTTCTTTAATTGGGTTAAATCCTTTGTTAAAGAAAATGTCAACAAAACAAGTTTTAAATGGAATTGCAACTTTATTTTTAGTAATTGTAACTTTTGATTTAATTCCAATCACATCGTTACCTGATTTTAAAAGTTCACTTCTTCTAACATCCAATCTTAAACTACTAAAAAATTTTAATGCTCTTCCACCTGTTGTGATTTCATTGTTACCAAACATTACTCCAATTTTTTCACGTACTTGATTTATAAAAACAACACATGTATTTGATTTAGCAATTGATGATTGAATTACTTTTAATCCTCTAGACATTAGTCTAGCATGAGTTCCCATAGACTGATCTTCCATAGAAGCTTCCATATCTGATTTTGGTACTAATGCAGCAACTGAATCAACAATTATTAAATCAACCATATTAGTTTTAACAAGTGCATCAATTATTGCAAATGCTTGTTCACCATATTCAGGATTTGCAATTAAAACTTTATTGGGATCAATTTCTAAAGATTTTAAATATTTAGCATCTAATGAATTTTCAGCATCAATGTATGCAACATTACCATTTGCTTTAATGCATTCTTTAACAACTTGTAAAGCAATTGTAGTTTTTCCAGATGATTCATTTCCATAAATTTCTACAATTCTTCCTTTTGGAAAACCACCAACTCCAATAGCATTGTCTAAAAGCAAACTACCTGTTTTAATTACATCTAGTTTTGAAAAACTATCATTTTGTGAAAAAGTTTCTTTTCCAAATCGTTTTTCAATTTCTTTTACAGCCATTTCTAGTGCTTTTTGATTAATAAAATTATTTTCCATAATAATAAAATACCTCTTAATTATTTTTTGCTAATTAAGAAGTTTTTGTAATTTTAATTTAGTAAAACAAAATTTTTTATTTATTCACTAATTCCATTTGGTTTGTAAACTAATTTAAATAGTTCTTCAATTATTTTTGAAACAATTGTAATTCTATTGTTTGTTCTTCCTTCATCAGCAATAGACATTTCAAAATCATAAACTTTATCAATAATGATAATACAAAAGTAAACAATACATTTTTTGTCACTTTCTGGAATATAGTTATTAAAAGGACCTGCAAAACCTGTTACAGAAATAGAAATATCAGTATTTAATCTATTTCTTATTCCTTTAGCCATTTCTCTAGCAACATTAGCAGAATATGCAGTGTATTTTTCTAAAACATCAGTGCTTAATCCTAAAAGTTTACTTTTAGAAAAATCACTATATGCTACAATTCCACCTTTAAAAACTTTTGAAGCTCCTGAAACATCAACAAATGTTGAAGCTAACATTCCACCAGTTACAGACTCTGCAATTCCTAAAGTTAAATTTGATTTTCAAAGTTCATTAATGATTATTTCTTTATAATTCATAAAATCCTCAAAATATATTTGTTTTATCTATGTTTAGAATAAATTATATTTTAAAGATTGAATTTAAAAGAATTTTTTAATAATAAAATTACTAAATAACTTCTTAATTTATTTTTTTGAGCAACATTTCTAGTTACTCATATTAGA
>JAIDMU010000082.1 GCA_029050415.1 Malacoplasma sp. | reverse complement strand
GATTTTTATCTTTATACTACTAGTGAACATAATTTTAGATTTTATGAAAAGATTAACATGAAATGTTTTGAAACAATAATTTATGATAATAATACTTCCCCTGAGTATTTAAAATATAAATTTAAAATTCCTTATAAAGCTTTTATTTATTTTGGTAATAGAAACGAAATCATTTTATAATTTTTATTTTTAAATAATCTATTTTTTATATAATACTGATATGACAAAAAAATATGATTGTTTGATTATAGGTGCAGGTCATGCAGGGTTAGAAGCGGCTTTTATTTTGGCAAAAAAAAAATATAAAGTTGCTCTTTTTGCACTTGATGAGAATTTAGTTGGTAATATGCCATGCAATCCATCAATTGGTGGCCCAGCTAAGGGAATAGTAACAAGAGAAATTGATGCACTAGGTGGGATGCAAGGGATTGCAGCAGATGCAAATCAGTTACAAATGAAACTACTTAATTCATCAAAAGGCCCAGGAACTTGAGCACTAAGAGCCCAAGTTGATAAAATTGAATATTCAAAATGATTTTTAAAAAAAATTAAAGAAAATACTTTTATTGATTTGATTCCTTTAGAAGTCATTAAAATAAAAATTATCAACAATAAAGTTCAAGGTGTTTATACAATTGATGATAATTTTTTTGAATCTAATAATTTAATTATTACTACAGGAACCTTTTTAGATTCTTCCATTCATATAGGTAGTAAAGTAATCAAGAAAGGACCAGATAATTTCAATGGTTCTTATTTGTTAGCTAAACAAATAAAAAAACTAGATTTTAAAACAATTAGATTGAAAACAGGAACTCCACCAAGAATATTAAAAAATTCCATAGATTATTCTAAATTGCTAATTGAACCTGGAACAAATAAGAAACTAAGTTTTTCACATTTTGATAAAACATTTTTAGATTTTAAAAACCAAGAAGTATGCTACCTAGCTTATACTAATGAAAAAGTTCATGAAATTATAAATCGCAATTTAAATAAATCTGCTATGTATAGTGGTTTTATTACAGGAACTGGACCTAGATATTGTCCTTCTATTGAAGATAAAATAGTAAGATTTAACGATAAGAATAGACACCAACTTTTTGTAGAACCAGAATCAAAGCAGTTGGATACCATTTATTTGGGAGGATTTTCATCATCGCTTCCTGAAGATGTTCAAATTGAAGCTGTAAAAAATATTGTGGGTTTTGAAAAAGCTATTATTAAAAAATATGCATATGCTATTGAATATGATGCTATTAGTTCTATTCAATTGTATGCGACATTAGAAACAAAAAAAATTAACGGACTATTTTTTGCTGGTCAAGTTAATGGTACTAGTGGTTATGAAGAAGCAGCATGCCAAGGGTTAATGGCTGGTATTAATGTTATTTGTAAATTAGAAAATAAAGAACCATTTATTTTAAAAAGAAATGAATCTTATATTGGAGTTCTGATTGAAGATTTAATTAATAAAGAAATAACTGATCCTTACCGTTTGTTAACATCAAGGGCTGAGCATAGATTAGAACTAAGAAATGACAATGCTGATCAAAGACTTTTAAAATATGGATATGAACTAGGTTTAGTTAGTGAATCACATTGAAAATCTTTTAATCAAGATTTAGAAAATTTTAACAAAACAATTCATGAACTAAAAAATAGCACTTTAAAAAGCACAAAAAATTTTGATTATACTTCTAGAAAAACTAATATTACTTTATATGAAATTTTAAAAAGACCAGACTACTCATTTAAAGATATTGAAAAATTTTTGGTTTGTAAAAATCTTTTAGATGATTATTGAAAAGATAAAATTGATATTTCAATTAAATATGAAGGATATATTAAATCTCAACAAAAAGTTATAAGTGATTATAAAAATATTGAAAGCATTAAAATTAATTTAATTTCAGATTATAAAAATGTTCCCAATATTTCTTTGGAAGCACAAGAAAAATTAAATAAAATCAAACCTTTAACATTAGGTCAAGCATCTAGAATCAGTGGAATTAATTTAGTTGATTTAATTAATATAAAACTTTATCTAGAAAATTTTAAAAAATAAAAAATACAAGGTTAATCCTTGTATTTTGTGTTTATTCAGTTGGTGTGTAATATGTTAATAAATCATTAATAATTGAACTATCAATATTAAAACTTTTTGGATTACTATTTTTTTTGAAAGCAATTATTGCTCCATTATCTGCAGAATTTTCTAAACTCGGTCTGATTTCTTTTACATATTTAACAAGTTCTCTGTAAGTTATAGCTGATTGATCATTCCTTTTATAGTTACCAACTTTAAGCTGTGCTTCAACTGGTAAATTAGCTTCAGTATATTTCCCAGGAGTATTCCCTTCATTATATTCAGTTAAAACATTTTCAATAGTAAATTTATCAGTTGGAGATTCTCAACCTGTTTCTCCATATGCTTCAATTGCATTTTCATTATAAATAGGAATATCTATATACATTAAAAAACTAACAGTAAATCCTAAATCACCATTTTGTAAAATAGAATTAAAATAAGTTTCAAAAAAAGTACTAGAAGAAAAATTTGGTTCTTCAACTAAACCTTCATTATTATTTCCATAAAGAAACTTAACAACTTCAGTATTTGCTAATGAACCATACATAAATATGTAGTTTCCAGAGTTATAATTTGATCCATAAACTGAAGATTCTAAACTAACATCAGTAGAATTTAACTGAGAGTATTTAACTTCACCATTGTTTCAATTGGAAGAATCTAAAACTTTTGTTGTGTTAGTAGCAACAGCTGAACATGAAGAAATAATAGATGGTAATGCAATAGCTGCAATTACTGGTGTTGCATATTTAAAAATTTTCAAAACTTTGTTTTTCATATTTTTTATCTGTTAGTCAATTTATTTTATATTAATAAAAACATAAAGAAATTATAATATAATACATTGAAT
>JAIDMU010000081.1 GCA_029050415.1 Malacoplasma sp. | reverse complement strand
TTATAAGTTATTAAACTATCATTAATATTATTTCAATTATTACTTATAAACTGGTTTTTATTAAGAAATTTTTTATAGTACTTTTCAATTTTTTTTTGATTATAAAATAGCATTATTAAATTAAACAAATAAATGATTAAACTATAAATACTTAAAATAATTAAATAAAAATAATCTATATAAATATTTCATATTTCTAAATTATTTGATTTGATACAAAGAAAAAAAACAAAAGAAAAAATGATATAAAACAAAATTATGAAAATAAAAAAAGACCTATAGTTTTTCACCATGTTTTTCTATAATAATTAAAAATAAATCTTCTATCACTAAATTCTACAAATCAAGATTTAAAAATAATTAAATAAGTTATGTTGTTAAAAATTGGTATAATTAGCAATCATCAAGGTAATTTTAGTTCATTGAATTTTTTTAATAAAACAATATCTTTTTCCATAATATTCCATAAATAATTAAAAATAAAAGTTTTAATTTCTTATTTTTTAATCTTTATTTAATTTTAAAAGAAAATAAAAAATCAGAAATTTTAATTCCTGATTTTTAAATTTATTTTGTTTACTATCTTTTAGCAGCTGCAGCAATTCTTAGAATGCTTCACAATAAAAGCATTAAGTTAACTAACATTTGAAATCCAATATAAAGACCAACTTTTAAATTTAATTCGTTTGGTAAATAAAACTTGTCCATATTTTGTGCTAACCAAAGATTATAAGCTAACAAAAGAACAGAAAGTAAACAAGAAATTCCACTTGTTACTAAAATAATAACTCTGTATGCTTCTTGACTCATTCCAAACAATGATCAAAAAAGAACAACTAAAAATGCAACCAAAGCAATTCCAAATGAAGCAAAAATTAATTTAGATAAAGTAATAGCACTTTTAATAGAAAGTAATTTAGATATTGCAAAAGTTCCTAAAAAAATGATCCCAACCAATGCAAATGCCACCATAATTAAAGAAAGTCCATCATAAATTCAATTGATATAAGAAAATAATGAACCAAAACCAACAGCATAAGAAGTTGTATAAATGAAAATAGTTGTTATTGCAAATGCTAAAGATGCTTTATATACCCTAAAACTTCAAACCAAAGAAAGAATTGAACCAATTGTTAAACCTACAACTGCAAGAGTTAAAACTATATATGAAGTACCCAAATAGTCATTATCATATGAAATATTTTGCAATAGTGGGTTAAAAACTAAGTATTCTAGTAAAAAACCTAAAGCTGCTACATATAAAAAACCAATTCCTGCAGTTAGCATTCCAACATTTAAAACAGAAATTTGTTTTTTATCATACTTTTGCTTGATTGTTTTATAACCTTCAACTTGAGTATATTGATTATTCCCAGTTGAAGCAAAATAGCCTTTTTTATTCATATTGTCTCCTTTTATTAATGATTTTATTATATCTAAAGATAACCAATTAATAAACAAGATGGACAGTTATTAAAATAACTACACAAATATAAATAAAATGATAAATAAAATAGCAATAGCAATAACTGCAAAAAAAGATCATAAAAATATAAAAAGAATTTTTCTATTTTTATCATTCTTTTCAATTTTTGAAAAACTTTGTTCAATTGGAAGAATAGAAGAAATTGTTTCTCTATCACTTGTTCGATAAAATGCATCTTTAAAAGAAAAAATTTTGTCTTTTACATTATTTATAATTTGATCTTTTTCTTGAGTCATTAACTGAATTCAGTTCTTAATTTTTTCCAATTCAATATATTTTGGATCTTGCTTGTATCAGCTAAGTGATAAATTTCCTTGTTGATCAAAAGAAGGTTCCATATCAATTTCATTTCTAACAGAGTCAGCTTTACTTAATAATTCATTAAACTTATTATTTTTTGCTGTATCTAAATAATTTTTAACAGAAACAACATAACCATCATCATTAGTTCAATTACTAGTAAAATCAACAAATAATTTTGAACTAAAATCATTAATTAATAAATCTTTATTAATTTTTGAAATAGATTTTTCTATTTTTTTTACTTCATCACTTTTTGAACTTCGACGGATAAAATTAGAATAATCATTTTTTATTTTTCTTCTATATTGCTTATATTTTTTAACTCTTGTTTCAAAATTAGTATTTTCTTGATTCATTACTTAGTCTCTATTCTTTGATTTAATTTTACTTTTAATGTGTAAGCCAAAAGAACCATTTGCTGTATAAACAAGAACTAAGTTAGGTACAAACATTTCAATTAACTTATCTTTAGAAATTTTAAAAGTTTTTAAAATTTTTTCACGAATATATTCAGCTTTTTTTTGATCAATTCTATTATTGTAAAAAACAACATAATCAGGATCTGAAAAAATTTCACTACCAAAAACTTTTTTAAATTGTGAAATTATTTTCTCCACTGAACTTTCAAAACTTTTAACTATTCCACCTAATTTATTTTTAATATCAAAATTAATAACAGGACGAGTTTTTAATGCATTTAAAATTTTTGATAAACTTTTAGGAACTCTACCACTATTAACAAGTGGAGATCAATTTTGACATGTAAAAGAAGTAAAGTTGTATTTATAATAATCTTTACAGTATGAAAGAACTTCAAAAAAATCTTCCCCATTATTTATTTTTTCTTTTGCAGATTCAACCATTTTTTTTATAGCAAAACCTATTTCTTTTGTATCAACTACATAAACTTGGTTTTTATATTCTTCTTCTAAATATTTAATGTTGTCATAATAACTTGAAAGTCCTGAAGAAACTGTAAAAATTATAATTTTTTCATATTTTTCTAAAAGGTCTTCAATTTCCAATATTACTTTTCCAGGTGAAACAGCACTAGTTTTAAAAAAGTTACCACTATCAAACTCTTCCAAAATTTTCTTGCTTGTTAATACTTTATTGTCATCATTATATTCGACATCATTTTTATCTGTAATATTAAAAAAAACTTGTCTAGTATCTTCACTTACTATTTCTTCACCATATAGTCCAATTGATGAATCAACTATATAACCTACTTTAATTTTTTTGCTCATAATTGTCTCTCACTACAAACATTTTAATTATTAGTACTACACTTTACCTAAAATAAAGTGATTATAAATTTATAAATAGTATTATTAATTTTATATAAAATTTTATAATAAATACTAGATTGTTAAATAAATTAAAATAAACTAGATATGAAACAGGATAATAAGTTAAATAACACTGCTGCACAAGTAACATTAAAAGCAGTAAAAAAATTTTTAGAAAATGATTTTGAAAATGCTGGATGTTGAGTTTCAGAATCAGGTTTTTATGTTGAATTTAAATCATCAAAATCTATTTCTTTAAATGATTTTCCAAAATTAGAAAAAGAAATAAAAAAAGTTATTTCATCTGGTGAAAAAATAGAAACTTTATCTAATAATGCTTTCAAACTTAACAAATATCAAAAACACTTTATGCATGAAAATAAAAATGTTAAGTTTATTAAAATAGGAAAAGACTTTGAAAGTCTTTCAAATTATGAAATTGAAGATAATGTTAACAAAATAAAATTTTTTGAACTTATAAATGTTGGTGGTAGCTACTGACAAAATGATTCAAAATTAGATCAATTAACAAGAATATCAGGTATAAGTTTTAAAACAAAAGAAGAACTTGATGCTTGAAAAATTGAAATGGAAGAAATCAAAAAAAGTGATCATCGAAAAATTGGTCAAGATATGGAAATTTTTACATTCAGTAATGATATAGGACAAGGATTACCAATTTGATTGCCAAATGGTGAAATAATAAAAAGAGAAATTAAAGGTTTTTTAAAAACTGTTTTTAGTAAAGAAAAATTTTTTTATGTAGATACTCCAATTTTAGGTAGTAAAGAACTATACATTAAATCAGGACACTGAGACCACTATAAAGAAAATAATTTCCCTCCAATGGAAATAGATAATGAAACTTTTATGCTAAGACCAATGACATGTCCTCATCACATTACTTTGTACAATTTAAAACCACATTCATATAAAGAACTACCATTTTATATATGTGAGGATTCAAAACTTCATCGATATGAATCTTCTGGTGGTTTAATAGGTCTTGAAAGAGTTAGAAGTATGGAATTATTTGACTGTCATGTTTTAGCAGCAACTAGTCAAATTGAAGATGTAATTTTAAAACTTAATGATATTTTAAAATTAGTTCATAAAAAAATGAACATTAAAATAGATCGTGTTGATTTATCACTAAGAGATCCAAAAGATAAAATTAAATATCACAATGATGAAAAAATGTGAAAATCTTCTGAAGAACAACTAAGACAAATTTTAAAAAAATTAAATTATAAAAATACAGTTGAAATGGAAGGTGAAGCTGCTTTTTATGGTCCAAAAATAGATTTTCAAGCTAAATCAAATTTAGGAAAAATAATAACAATTTCAACAATTCAATTAGATTTTTTATTACCAGAAAGATTTGATGTGACTTTTATTGATGAAAAAAACCAAAAACAAAGACCTGTTTTAATTCACTTTGGAGTGATTGGAACTTATGAAAGATTTATAGCAACTTTATTAAGTCAAACTAAAGGAAGTCTTCCACTATGATTAGCTCCTATACAAGTTTCAATTATTCCTGTAAACAATAAAATTCACTTAAATTATTGTAAAAAAATACAAAGCGAATTAGAAAGCAAAAATATTAGAGTGAAATTAGATGATTCTGAAGAAAGATTATCTAAAAAAATCAGAGAAGCACAAATATCAAAAATTCCATATCAGCTAGTTATTGGAGATAATGAATTAAAAAACAAAACTGTTTCATATCGTTTATATTCAAGTAATGATGTAAAAACGGATACATTAAAAAAATTTATAGAAAATTTAGAAAACCAAATAAGTAAATAAAGAGTAAATTCACACAATATAAAAACCCTATAGTTTATAAATTTATAGGGTTTTTATATTGTGTTTTTTATTTTGAACTAAAAGATAAAAAATATTTATAATACATTGAAAAAAATACTATCAATAATTTATTAAAATAATTCTTTTCTTATTATTTTATTTAATATAAAGTTATTTTAAAAACTTAAATAATAGAATTAAAAAAAGATAAATTTTATTAAAAAATCTATCTTTTTATACTCAA
>JAIDMU010000080.1 GCA_029050415.1 Malacoplasma sp. | reverse complement strand
AATTATTATCGTTTGCACTTATTAAAAAAAATAGAAGGGAATTATCAAATTACTATAAGTTAAAAACATATTTGAAAGCATGTTTATTTATTTTCTTCTTTGCGATTTTAATTTATTCTTTACTAACTTTAAAGTGAAGTTCATCTTCAGTTTATCAAAATAATTTTTTTCAGCAACTTTTTGAACCTGACTGAAATATAGTTTATCAAAAAAACATAAATATATGGGTTGATGTTTTTAAGATGGTAGGACAATCTATTGTAATAATTTCAATAGCATTAGTTTTAAGTTTTATATTACTATTTATTAGTTGTTTTAAACTTTTTAAATATTATTCAATTTTAGGAATTTTTTTATCAACAATTATTAGGTCTATCCCCATGATTGCTCTTTTCTTTTTGATTAATCCACTGTTTGCAAATCCTAGTTCAACTATTTGTATTGTTTTAGCAATAGCATCAGCAACTGTTATTAATAAAAATATTACTGAAAGTATTAATAAAATTGATGCAAAATTAATTACTGCATTTACAATGCAAGGATTTAATAAGTTTACAATCTTTATTAAATATATCATCCCAAGTGTTAAAAAGGATTTTCTTACTTTTTTTAGTTTTGAATGAGAAGGTACTTTTAGAGATTTAATCACTTATGGTAAATATGGTGTTTCAGTAATTGGATTAAATGTTTATATTTATTTTAATGGTTCAAAAAAACAAATAGATAAAATGGCAACTTTTGTTTGAATCTCTTTCTTTATTACTTTATTTGTGATTTTTTTAACATATTTATTTCGTTATTTTTATGTTGAGAATAGAAATATTTTTAAAGATTTAAATAATTTTAAATTCAGTTTAATTTCAAAATTTAAAAATCTTAAAAAATATATTTATAAAATTTAAAAATATTGGGATGTTATTTTTTTAAATATCCTAATATTTTTTTATATACTAATTAAGTTATGAATTATAAAATAGCAGTAGATGGAACAGCAGGAAGCGGTAAGTCAACAATTTGCAAATTAATAGCAAAAAATTATGGATTTACCTTTATTTCAACTGGTGGATTTTACCGATCTTATGGGTATATTTTAAAAAATGCAAATTTGTTAAATAATTTAGATGATGAAGAAAAAATTTTATCTGAATGCAAAAAATATGATGTCAAAGTAAATGAAGACAATTTTTTTATTAATAATAAAAATGTTACTTCATTGTTAAAAAGTGAATCTGTTTCTTTGGCTGCATCTTCAATTGCAATCAAACAATATATTAGAAATTTTATAAAACAAAAAGTAATGGATTTAATAAACACTTATCCTAAAGTTTTAATGGATGGTAGGGGAATAGCGGAAGAATTTATGCCAGATGCAAATTTAAAATTTTATTTTTTTTCTTCTTTGAAAGTTAGAGCACAAAGAAGAAAAAAAGAACTTGAATCATTAAATAAAAAAAGTAACTTCTTTGCAATTTATGTTGATTTATTTAAAAGGGATTGGAAAGATAAACATAGAAAACTAGCTCCATCAAAAACTAGTTTTGATACCATAAAAATTAATACATCTCATAAATCAATTGATGATGTTTTTAGTGAAGTAAAAAAATATATAAAGGTGTAAGATGTTAACTGTAGCAATTGTTGGAAAACCTAATGTTGGTAAATCAACTTTATTTAACCGAATTATTAAAGTAAATAAATCAATTGTTGATGATGAACCTGGAATTACAAGGGATAGAATTTATGCTAATGCTGAATGACTAACCCAAAAATTTAAATTAATTGATACCGGTGGATTAATGCTTGATGAATTTGATTTTAAAAAGCAAATTGAGTTACAAGTAAATTATGCAATTGATGAAGCTAGCATCATTGTCTTTTTAGTTTCTTATAAAGAAGGAATTAATAATGATGATTATTATGTTGCAAAACTTTTAAAAAAATATAAAAATAAAAAAATTATTTTAGCTGTAAATAAAGCTGAAAGTAGACCAGTTAATTTTGGAGATGAACATGAATTTTTAAAATTTGGTTTTCAAAAACCATACTTTATTTCTGCAAATCATGGAATTGGTATTGGTGATTTATTAGATGCTGTTATTAATACAAAACAAGAAGATATTAAAGATAATATTGATACTTTTAAATTTTGTATAATAGGCAGACCTAATGTTGGTAAATCTAGTTTGGTAAATTGTATTTTAAATGAAGATAGAATGATAACTTCACCAATTGCAAATACAACAAGAGATGCAATTGATACAAATTTTAAAAGAAATGGAATTTTATATACAATTATTGATACTGCTGGAATTAGAAGAAAAGGTAAAATTCAAGAAAATGTGGATAAGTATGCTTATTTAAGAGTTGAACAATCCATTTCAAGAAGCAATTTAATTATTGTTATGTTAGATGGTAGTGAACCTTTTAATGAGCAAGATGAAGTGATTGCTGGACTTGCTTATAAAGCTAATATTCCATCAATCATAGTTGTTAATAAATGAGATATTGTCAAAGATAAAAATGAAAAAACAATGAATCAATTTATTAAAAACATTAGAATTAAATTTAAGTTTTTAAGTTGATCTCCAATCGTTTTTTTAAGTGCACTAGAAAATAAAAGAGTAAATAGTTTATTTGATGAAATAAATAAAATAAAAACTAATTTAACCCAAAAGTTTAATACTAAAATGCTAACTGATTTAGTAATGAAATTGCAAATGCTAAATAGTCCACCTTTTTTTAATGGCGGTAGAATTAAAGTTAATTATGTTACACAAGTTAAAAGTCAAATTCCAACTTTTATCTTGTTTTGTAATAATCCCAATTTTTTACATTTCAGCTATGCAAGATATTTAGAAAATGAATTTCGCAAAAGTTTAGATTTAACTAATGTACCAATTACTCTATATTTTAAAAATAAAACTGATAAGATTAGAGGAAAGGACAATTACAATGAATAAAAGAATTTGCATATTAGGTACAGGTGCTTGAGCAACTGCACTTGGAATAAGACTATCATTAAATGGTGCAACTGTTTTTATGTATGGTGTTGATGTTTTTGAAGTAAATGATATTAATAGTGGTTACAACAAAAAGTATTTTGGTGAAAATAAATTTGTTTCTTCTTTGTCTGCAACTACTGATTTAAGTACAGCTATTGGTGATTCAAAATTTATTATTCTTGCTTTTCCATCAAACTACTTAATAGAAGTTTTGAGAAAAATGAGAACTATAATTTCAAGAAATTCAAATGTTATACTTATTAATACCATCAAAGGATTAGATCCAGTTACTCATGGTGTTTTAAGTAAAACTATTAAAAAAGAATTAAAAGGTTATAAAGCTAAATTAGTTACTTTATCTGGTCCATCATTAGCAAGTGATGTTTTCAATTTAAAACCCACTATTATTAACGTTTCTGGAAAAAATAAAGAAACTGTTTCAAGTGTTGTTAACTTATTTAATAGTAATGAGTTTAAAGTTATACCGATTACTGATTTTAAAGGTATTCAAATTTATTCAAGTATGAAAAACTTACTAGCAATAGGTGCTGGAATAGTAAGTGAAAAATATAATTCTATTAGTTCTATATCTGCTCTAATAACTCTTGGATTAAAAGAAATACTATTAATTTGTAAACATATGGGAGCAAAAAAATCTACTTTACTTTCTTTTTGTGGAGTAGGTGATGCATTTTTATCTTGTTTTTCAAATGATTCAAGAAATTTTAATTTTGGAAAATTAATCTATAACCATGGAATTAGAAAAGCTCTTACTCTTAATAAAAAAACAGTTGAAGGATATCAAGTTTATAAAGTTGCAAAAAATATTATTTTTAAATATAAATTATTTTGTCCGGTTTTTTCAACTTTGATTGAAGTTTTGGATGAAAAAACAAAAGCAGATCATTTTGTTGAAAAATGTTGGTCTTTAATTTCTTAATTAATTAAGTGTAAATGTCTTTTAAATTAGCGATTTTACAATTCTTAATTTCATTAATGAATTCTTTTTCTGAAATTTTATTATTAAATGAATTTTTTATAGAATTGACCTCTTCATATTTATATATAAAATATTTAAATGGAAAAATATCTACAATATAGATAGGTAAAAAGT
>JAIDMU010000008.1 GCA_029050415.1 Malacoplasma sp. | reverse complement strand
TATTAATACAATACCAAAAATTGCTATAACTCCATATAAATAAGTTAATCAATCAATTGATGGGGATAAATAAATAGTAGACAAATTAAATACTAAGAAATTAAAGAAAGTACACAATGAAGCTAAAATACCTATACCTATTAATAAAGAGATAATAACTACTGGTATAAAAATTACTAAAATTGAAAATAAATTTTCTCTATCTGAATATCCTAGTGTTTTTAAAATAGCAATTATTTTTCTAAAATCATTCATCATAACTGAACTAATAATCATAATGATTATGATTATTAAAGGAATAAATAATGAAATCAATAATGTTTCTACAGTTAATAATGTTCCAAAAATAGTTGAATAAGTTCCAAAAGAACTTGAAAAATATTCAAAAGTATCAATTGCAACAAGTGAAGTTTTTCCAAATACTTTAGTAAACAATGTAGACATATCATTAAAAGTTAGTGTTTCAGCAATAGCTGCAACTAAATCTTCTCTACTGGTATTTAAAGGTAATTCATATTTTTCTTTAAATAAATTTAGTTCATCTGTTGAATAAGGTAGTACTGAATTAATAATTGCATTCATTCCAGATGTATCAGCAAGTGATTTAAAATTTGAATCTTTAAAATTAACAAAATTACCTCAAATTCCATAAATACACTCTAGAACTAAAGAATTAACTAAAAGTGGATTCTCTTCTTTTGAAAAAACTCCATTAAAAGGAACATAATTGCTATCATACTCTGTCAAATCAATTACAGTAGAAGTGCCATTATTAGTGTCAATTTTGTTTTTATCACCCATTATATAAGAAGTCATTATTTTATTTCTATCTTTATCTAAATATAAAGATGATGAAGAAACTATTGTGGCACCTTGTGAAAAATTTAATTTTAAAATTTCATTAGAATCTTTTTGACTAGTATATAAATTAATTCCAAAAGAATCAGTAGAAATACCAACAACTTTGAATTTAACTTTTTTAATTGGACTTATTTCTAAAATATTTTTTGAAAATCTATCATATGTATTATTTACATCAACAGAAATCAAATCACCAACACTTAAACTATATTGATAAGCAGCACCTTGATTAATTATTAAAGGATAAATTTGATTATTATTTTCATTACTATTAAATTCAAATAGTAAATGATTTAAACTATCACCATTTTCATCTAGTAATTTTACATAATCTGAATCTTTTTTTATTCCAACAATCTGCTGATTTATATTTACTAATTTATTCTTTCCATTATTTCTCATTGATGATATAGAAACATTTGGATCATTTAAAGTTACATCCAAATATGTATAAGTTTCTGTTTCTGATGTTTTTTCATCCAAATTTCTAAAAGGAATAATTCCAAATGCTATTTTTGCATCCTTTGAACTCAATTCTTCATCACCATAAACCATTCCAATAAAAGTTAAAAAATCATTAGTAAATCTTACTGTATCAGTTTTTGTTATATTTGACAAATCTATAACTACTTCAGCATTAATTGCATAATTACCATCACTTCTTCTAATTATGAAATTTTTCTCATCATTTATCTTTTTTAATTCAGGAACATCTAAAATACTAGAAACAAAATTATTACTTAATGCATTAATTTTTGAAATCAAATCACCTGGAAAAGATTGACTAACATAACTTCATGCATTAATGTATATCCCAGCAATAGAAATTTCAAAATCTACTAATCATTTAGATACAACAACATTTCTAAAAAAATCTAAATCTGTAGCAAACTGTTGTGTTCCAGCATAACTTGGTAATAGAAAATTAGAAAAATATTTTTTTTCACCATTAAAAAGTTTTATTGATCCATCTAAATTTCTTAAAGCCATATAATCAGAATTTGATTCATCTTCTAATAAAACAGTATATGGATTAGAAACACTAATATTCATTGATGTTGTGTAAATATCATAAATACCATTTTTCTTATCTGTTGTTCCCAATTCTGCATAATCTTGAATTTTATAAAGTCCACTTTGTTCAGATGGTGTTTGCAGATTATAACGATAATCATATTTTTTATTTGCAAGTGTTTCTTTTTGGGAAAATTCAAATTTATTTGGAATTGCTGCACCAACAGAAATTATAGATAAACCAACTGAACATAAAATTATGAAAAGGAAAAATCTTGTTAATTTTGATAGTGTCAAAGAAATTCTAAATTTAGTTAAAGCAAATAAAGGAATTTTTCTAGATTTCATTAAGTACAATAACTTATTAATTTTAAGTTCAGATGATTTTGTTAATAATTCATTTATTGGACTTCTAAAAGTTTTTCAAACTCCAATTAAAACAAAAAAGAAAAATGCAATGTATATTAACAAAGCACCACCCAATAGTCCAAAAATAGAGAAATTGTGTGGAATTATTGAAATAAACCAATAATTATCAAGTATGTTCAAAAATAAACTTTGTGAAAATAAAGCAAGTAAATAAGCAATTGTTCCAGAAATAACTGATACAATGAAACCAAAAGTTGACAAAGCTACAGAAATTTTAAATGTAGATAATCCATTTGCTTTTGCTATTGCTAATGAAACTTGATTTTTTTCAATATAAATTTTTATTAATAAATAAGCTAAATAAACACCAATAATAACTAAAACAATCACTAATATAGTTGTTGCTAATTCAATATATTTTTGAATGATATTTGGATAACTAATTCTTGCAGTTAATAAATTATTTGAATCAGAAACATCAAAAGATGAATAAGCTTTTTTCATATATTTTTCAACTACTTTATTAATTTCATTAATATCTGCTTTATTATTCTTGAAATTAATTGCATAGTAATAAGATTGGACTGCTTGTGAATTAGATAGCAATAAACTTTTATAACCTATATCATCAACATAAACAACTGATTCTATTGAAGTATTTGGAATCATATTTTGTGGTGAAACAATTGGATATGAATTTTCAAATGACATTCCTGTTCCAATAATCAAAAAATCAATTGAATTTATTGTAAGTAAATACTTAGAATCAATTTCTTTTTTTCAATTGAAAAATTCTTCAGAACTCATTTTTAAACTTTCATACCATAAATTAACTGGTAAAACTTCTTTATTATTGATTTCTAATCATTTTATATTAACAACAGCTGCATTCCCATAGGGAGAAGCTAAAACTGCTTGACCTGCATATCAAGAAGGAGTAAAGCCACCTTTTACATTAAAATAAAAAGATAAATTTTGATCATTATAAGAAAACATATCTTTTGGTCCAAAATCATCTATAGTGATTTGATTTGTTGGACTATTGTAATAAACTGCTGGGTTAATTAAACAAAACAAATGATAATAATCATTAACATTAAAATAACCATAATTATCAAATTGATTAACTAAACTTTTTGCAAGATTTTTTGCAGCAGTTACTATTTCATTTTCATCACTGTGTGAAAGAAGACTAGAAAAATAACAATCATTAATATAGCGAACTAAATTTATTAAATATTCACCTTTTTCATTAATAGAATATCCATCACCTAGTTTTGGTTGACTAGTACCACCAACTTTAGTTGTTGCTATGAGGGCATTACTGATATCTTCATCTTTTCCTGAATTAGCTAAATAATTGTATTTTTCTCCAAAAAATTGGTAACTACTTCTAATATTAGATCCAGAAGTTAAAATAACTTTATCAATGTTACCATCTTGATTAGACATCCCATAATTTCCACCTTTTTTAGAAATTAAATAAGATGAAAAACTTTTATAATCTTCTAATGAATAAGATTCTTGAATATTGTAATTAATGTCATTTATTTGTGAAAGAACTTTTTTTGATAAATATTCTTGTTCATATTTAAATAATTCATAATCAACTACTTGAAGTTTTTTTTCAGCATAATCTCTTATTCAGTCTTGAATAAGAGAAACAGGTCTAACACCACCTCTAGAATTTCTTAATGAATCTAATGTATTAAAACTATCATGGTTTTTAACAGACTCAACATCACCACCAAAACCATTTTTTTTCATAAGCTCAAGTAGTTTTTCTTTTACTCAAGATCCATTAACTGAATAAATAAAACTTGTTAAATCAATATATTTTTCTAATCCATAAGTACTTTTTACATATTCTAATGTTTCTTTTTGCAAATCTGTTAATTTAGTTGTATTTAAATGAATTCTAAAAACAAAATCTTTATAACTACTAACAGAATTTTTTTCAGTTGTTAAATATTTTTTATCAGACAAAATTCTTAAATATTCATATATAGGAGTTAAAGAAGCAAAATTTCAATCTGTTTTTTTATTTGGTAAAGGAAAATTATTGTAAACATTGTTTTGAGATAAACTTGAAACTATATTTGAAACATCTGGTGCATCTGTTGTTTCAGGAACAGTTTGAAATTTACTTAGAATTTCATCCAATGATTTTCCACCAATATCTCAATCTATTGTTGGTCATCAAGAATCTTTGCTAATAAAAAAAGGTGTATGTTCATTATTGCTTGAATTAATTAATTGATATCCTTTATCTTTTTCAATTGTTGATGGAATTTCATTTTGTTTAACAGCAGTTACATTTTTTGGATATTTTAAATTACCAAGTCTTACTGAAATAGTTGATTCAAAAATACCATCATCAAAATAACCAATTGTATTAACTATATCATTAGATAAATCTGTGTTTCCTGTTAGTGGGTCAATGTCATAAACTATGTATTGCAAATCTGAAGAAGCGATATCCATTCCATATGCTCTTCAATTTTCTGATGAAGATGGGATTTGTAAATTTCCATAAGAAATTAAAATACCCCTTGCTCTATCTTTGTAAATAGAATCAGCATTATTTACTCCATATCCCTGAAAAAATTCATTTAAACCACTCTCTACATAATATGCAAAAATATAATTTTTTACACTATCTTGATTTACTTTAACATAAGAAGAATGATATAAATCTGTTGGTTCATAAGCAAAAGATGTTAAATCATTTGAATAATCTTCTAAACTATCAAAGTACTTACCACTTTCTAACTTTTTTTTAGGATTTAATACATCAATATTTGTGTTAAAAGACAAATTACTGTTCTTTAAATTACTTGAATTAGCTTCTAAAATAGCTTCATTTCCTTTAGATTCATTTTTTAAAGAAGAATATGAATATTTTATGTTACTAGAAAAATACAATGATGCAAAAGATGCATAAACAATAGCAAAAGAAATAAAAAATAACCCTATTAATAATAAAATAGAGTGTTTAAAAGACTTTAATACTTGTTTAATTAGCTGAATCATATGTATTTATCTTTAATATATTAAAATACAACAATAAAGTGGTATTTTAATATATTTTTTATTTAAAATTTTTTCTATTATAGTTTAATTTTTTTAAAAAATCATTTTATAATTGAGTTTTCCTAAATTTAGAAATAAAAAATACAACTTTAA
>JAIDMU010000079.1 GCA_029050415.1 Malacoplasma sp. | reverse complement strand
TAACACATCTGTTTTAAAAAATAATCAAATAGATATTTTTAAAAATGTTACAGTTAATGATGTTTTAAAAGAAGTAAAAAATCCTGATAGTGAAATTTATAGTAATATGAATATCACTAGAAACTCAAATACAACTAATAATAGTAAAACTAATCCATTTGGTGAAAAAGATGTTTTTGAAGAAATTAATAAAAATATGGATAAGTTTACTGAAATAACTGAAAATATTTTAAGTGGTAAAACACAAATAGAAGAAATAAATAAAAATTTAGAAGATTATAAAAATAAAAATTCTTTAGAGTATGAAAACATTTTAGAAAAAATATCTGATTCTATGGATGTTGGTAATAACACATTAAATTCAGATTCAGTTAATAATTGAGATAGAATTTTATTAACAAAAGCAGTAAGAAATAAAAATATGTATAATATTTTGTCTATTGTTGATGAAGATTCTCAAAAAAAAGTAAATGTTGATATTGATTATATTTCTTTTGCTCTAAAATCAAGAAAATTTCTATCAACTTTAAATACTTATAAAAACAAAACTGAAGGTGTTTCAGTTGCTTCTGCAGTTTTGACTGCAGCATCATGAGCAATAGCTGCTTTCTATTGATCTGCATGGTGAATGTTTGGAGGTAATGTTGTTTTTGCTGTTGCTGCAACAGTTCAAGCAGGTCTTGCTACAGCATCAACAACTGAGTCTTTTACTGAACTAAAAAGAATTAATAGTTATATTGATAAGTTTAATAAAATGTTAAACTCAAAAGATTTTTTAGAATTTGAAGAATTTGCAAAATATGTTTCATCATTATATAAAATTGATTCTATTAAGGAACTTGATTCAATTAGTTATTCTTTTCAAAAATTGTTTGCCTTGATAGGATATAGAGTTTTTAAAACAGAAATTATTAATTATTTAAAAAAAGGAGCAATTGTTTTTTTTGAAAAAATTTCTAGTACGCTTTCAATACTTTCAAATGGATTCAAGTTTTATTTTGGTGTTAGTTCTTTTGATAAAATTATTAATATTTTTAATTCTGCTGGTAAAAAGTTTTTATCTAATTTAGTTACAAGAGAAACAGCTATGAAAGCAGTTTCATGAGCATCTCCTGCTGCAACTTTTATTTCAGTCTTAAGATCCCTATTAGACATAGCTGATTCAGTATCAAATTTAATAATATTTTCAGATAGTGAATTAATAAATTGATAAAATAATTTGTATTAGGAAAGTTAATGAACAATTTAAGATATTCACCAACTAATAAACAATTTATAGATTTTGATTTTATAAAAGAAAACTGTTCAAAAAGTTTTTTAAATAAATCTTTTTCTTACCAATTCAATATCAGTAATTTTGAAAGAGTACACAACAGTAAAGACTTTAATAATTTCATTAAACAATTTGCTCTTCCTTTCTTATCTAATAAAAGAAATAAGAAAGTTTATTTACTTAGCATATTTACAGCTTTATTTTTAAGAATTTTAAATTTAATAATTTTCATATCCTTATCTTATGGATTACTTTTTCTGTTATACAAGATTCTAAATTACAATTATATAATGATTTATCTTACTCTCTTACCTTTGTATTTATTATTGTGTTACTTTCATTTTTTAATATTAAATAAATTAACAAAAATTTCAAAAATAAAGAATAGAGAATTTGTAAAAAAAAGACTACTAATAAATTCATCATTAATGAATATTTGACTTTGAAATTCTACAAAACAACTATATAAGTTTTTTGATGTATATAATAATTCATCAAATGAAAATAATTCAGAATGAAAAGAGTACATAAATATTAGATTTAATTCTTTTCTTAAAGGCATGGAATTATTTTTTAATTGTTTAGGAGTTTATGATAATGATGAAAAAGAAAAAGAAATTAATGTTAAAAAAATTAAATTATATAAAAACAATATCAATTGAAAACCTATTGATAAATCTGATTGGATAATATTTTTCTTTATGCTAAAATATGGTTTTTATCTTATAACTCTTTATTTACTTTTATGTATGATTATAGCTATGATAATATATTCTCTTGTTAATGCCAATATATAGTATGGAAAGGTACATTATGAATGATTTAAATAAATCTAAAACTCTTAGTTTTAAAGAAAGATTTGAACCCAAAAGACCTTTTAACAGATTAAGTGATGAAGAAGAAAAAAAGGAAAACTGAAAAAATTTTGAAGAATCTAACAATAATTCAAAATTATTTAAATCACTTTCATATGAAATAAATTTTAATGAATTTAAAAATTTTTATGATATTCCAAATGTTGAAAATGGATACAAAGCATTTTCTATTCCAGTATTATTTAATAAAAGAAATAAATTTGTTTTTATAAAAAGTTTAATATGTTGAATTGTAATTGCAATAATTACTTGAATATTAATATTTGGAATTTCAACACTTATACTTTATCTTTTATTTACTTTTAGTAATTTTAACTTTTCAGAAATATCAGCCATATATTATTGTTTGGGAATATCTTTATCTTTACTTTATGTTTTTATTTCTCATGTTTTTTGATACAAAAAAAGAAAAAAAGGTGAGGTTTTTAAAATAATAAAAAGGAATAGAATTTATAAATTTACTTATATAAATATTTAGTTGTGACTTTGATCATAGTTTTTTTATAAAATTAAAAAAATAATTGATGAAAAAGAAAATAAGAACATTTAGGAATGAATGATTTTTTTAATAATTATTTAGAAAAAGCATATTTACTATTTAATTG
>JAIDMU010000078.1 GCA_029050415.1 Malacoplasma sp. | reverse complement strand
AAAGTTCAAGGGCAATTTAGTTCAATTATGAAAAAAATGATTAAACCAGTTAATGAAAAAGATTCAATATTAGAATTGATTTTGAAAGAAATAAAAGAAATTAAAACTGATGTAGCAGAATTGAAAAATGATGTAGCAGAATTAAAAAATGATGTTGCAAAATTAAAAAATGATGTAGCAGAATTGAAAAATGATGTAGCAGAATTGAAACAAGATGTAGCAGATATTAAAGTTAGAGTTAGCAACCTAGAAAAGGATGTATCTGATATTAAAAGATGTCCAACAATTAAAAAAGAACTAGCTGAACTTAGTTAATAGATAAAAAGCAAAAAAAGCAGATATTTCTATCTGCTTTTTTTGACACTTGTGGTCTTAGGAAGTCACCTATTATTACGAATGTGAATATACATATTTATTTAAAGTCGCCCTATATTCTGGGAACTAGACCAGGTTATACGTAAAACATATCGACAATATAATATTACATTAAAAAAATAAAATAATCAAAATCTTAGAAATAATATTACCAAATTATTTTATTTGCTAATTTTTTTAAAACTTAAAATTTTATATAATTTCATATTATTTATTTCACCAATTTTTTCTTCATTTTTCTCATTCAAATAAATAAAACTTTTTATAAAACAAAAATTTTTTAATTTATAATTTTTTTTCATTTTTTGACAAAGAAACAAAGTGAATTCATCATTTTTAGTTTTTTTTATTACACATAAATCACAAGAAGTGAAAGGAAATATTTTTTTTATGATGTTTTTATTAAAACTCACATAATTAAAATCTTTAAATATTTTTTTAAACTCAAAAGAATTAATGTTTTTTAAACCTTTGATTTTTGAATTAACATTTCTTATTTCGTTCATGTTTTTTTTCTTTTTTTTCAAAGATTTAATTGATTTACTAATTGTTTTAAAAGTAATTTTTTCTTTTTTTATTTTGTTAATCAACTGCTCATTTTTTATTTTTTTAAACATTGGTAACTTTTGAATACCTATTAAATGTATAAAAAAATTAACTGGGATTTTTAGATTAACATCAATATTTTTTTCACCATCCTTACAAGATATTCATATTCTTTTGCAGTTGCTTAGTTCTTCAAATTCAGAAAAATAATCCTTTAAACTTTTTTCATTATTATTTATTTTTATAATTTTTTTTACTTTGTTCATTTTTAAAAATATTTTGCAATTGTATTATAAAAAAAATAAGCATTTTTTTATCTATAAGTAAAAATAAATTCCATTAAACCCACATAAATCAATCACTTTATATAATAAAAATAAGAAAAAGATATCAAAAAGAAAATTCATAATATGAAAATAAAAAGAAAATCTATATTATTATCAAGTGCTTTTTTGTCTATAGCAGTTGTTGCTACTCCAATTGTTTTAACCTCATGTGGTAATACAAGCAATAATAGTTATGATGATAGTGATGAAAGAAACGGAAAAGTAAAAGATATTATTAATAACCCAAAAAATAGTGATGGATCTTTAAAATACGAACTTACTCAACCATCTGATGGTACTAGTGAAAAACCAACATTAACATTTGCTGGAACACATGAAAATGAATCTGGAGAAATTCAACTAAAAACAATTGATGAAATTAAAAAAGATGTTGCTCCAAACAGAAGTGATTGAAGTGATCCAACAGTAGATGAATTTGATAATGAAGTATATAAATTAGAAAATTATAATGATTTACAAGGTTTTCAAAACTTTTGAAAGCTTGCTTCTGATTTTTACATAGACTATTCAGATACAACTAGCACAAAATTAGATAAAACTGATTTAGATGGAAATAATATTTTAAGCAATTCATTAAACAAAGAAATTTTAATTTTCAAAGATGTTAGTTCATCAGAAGAAGAAGATCCACAACAAGAAGATAATGCACCAATTGTAGTAGTTGTTAACATTTCTTTAAAACCAGATTTTGTTTGGAAAAGTAATGGATTAGACTATTCACTTTCTTTTGCTGTGTATTTAGCTGAAAAAACTGAATAAACAAAATAATAAAAAAGATCTTTTTATTAATCATGAAAATTTTCAATTTTATATGGATATATAATAAAAACATATTTTTCATTATCATTACTTAAATCTTGAGAATAAATTATTTTCATCACATCAGAATAACTTTTTTTATCATAATTTACACTTAAAATCTTTCCTAAAACAACAAATGAAAGTAAACTTTCTCCTTTGTCTTTTTTAGGAATTTTTGTCTTTACAAATTCACTTTTTATTTTATCCATGCTTTTTGGAAAAAAGGTTTTGGTGTGTTCAATAAACTTATTGAAATCAAGTTCATCAATCTTTTTTTCAATTCCAGTATAAAAAATAGATTTGTTGTCTTTATTACTAAAAAGCTTTCAAAATTCATTATTATTTAATGATTCAATTTTTTCTCTTACAAGTTGATTAAAATTAAAAAATATCAATGCTTGATTTTTTTATCTTTTTTGCAATATTTATCTTTTAAAAAATCATAACAAAAAATTAAGCTATATTTTTTAGTCATATTTGTTTTTAATAAAATATTTTTTTATTTCATTATTTGGAATTTTTTCTCAAGGTGAATCAGCTTTAAAATTATTTTTTCATGGTGCAGTAAAATGTGATAAATCAACAATTTTTCAAGTGGAAAAATTTAAAAGATTTTTTATAATCCTTTTTAAGAATTTTTCTTCTTTTTCATTTATTTCAATATTAAATTTTTTAATTCCACTAATTTTTTTGTTATTTTTAAATTTTTCTCTAACATCTATTTCAACAGGACCATATTTTCACGCTTGAAAATTAGCATCTGCAAATAATTCTTTATTAAATTCTGCATAAAAATAACCATATGCAAAATATAACATTTTGTGAATAAATAATTCAGATAATTCATTTTTTTCATACTCTAATTCTTCACCACTAAATGCTGAAGTAAAAATAGTTTTATTTTGATTTTCTATAAATTCAATTAAATTAATTTTCTTAGTCATTTTTAAAGTTTATTTTTTTCAAAATATTAATAACTTAAAATTATGATACATCATTTAGTTAAC
>JAIDMU010000077.1 GCA_029050415.1 Malacoplasma sp. | reverse complement strand
ACATTGAATAATAAATAAATTTTTTTAATTTAGAAAAATGAGTAGTAAAAAAAGAGATTTATCAAAATATTTTTTACCTGATTTTAAACAGGCAAGAAAAAGAATTAAAAAAGCAGACATTATTGAAAATGGATTTGAAATACCAACAAATTTAGTTAATTATGGTATTGGGAAAACTTATCACATTAAAACTTTTGGTTGCCAATCAAACTTAAGAGATACAGAAACAATGATGGGAATGCTTGAGTTGATTGGGTATGAGTTTAATGAAAATCCACTAACATCAGATTTAGTTATTTTAAATACATGTGCTATTAGAGAACATGCTGAAGATAAAGTTTTTGCTGATATTGGAATTTTAGAAAAAATCAAAAAAACAAATCCAAATTTTATTTTTGGGGTTTGTGGTTGCATGGCACAAGAAGAAATTGTTGTAAAAAGAATTTTAAAATCTAATTCAAATATTGATTTTATTTTTGGGACACATAATGTTCACAGAATTTTGAATATTTTAGAACAAGTAATTTTTGAAAAAAATTTAGTTGTTGAAGTTTGATCACATGAAGGAGATGTGATTGAAAATTTACCTACTAAAAGATCAAATAATTTAAAAGGTTTTGTTAATGTTATGTATGGATGTGATAAGTTTTGTACTTATTGTATAGTTCCAGTAACAAGAGGAAAAATTAGAAGTAGAAGAAAACAAGATATTCTAAATGAAGTTAACCAAATGATAAGTGAAGGATATAAAGAAGTTACCTTAATTGGTCAAAATGTTAATTCATATGGAATTGATTTTGACAATGAATCAAGATACTTGTTTTGAAATTTATTAGAAGATGTTGCAAAAACAGGAATTAAAAGAATCAGATTTACAACTAGCAACCCATGAAATTTTTCTAAAGAAATTGTTGATGTTATGAAAAAATATCAAAATATTATGCCACACATCCATTTACCAATTCAAAGTGGTGATGAATTAATTTTGAAGAAGATGAATCGAGCAATGAAGATAAGTGATTATATTGAATTGATTGATTATATAAGATATAACATTCCAAACTGTTCTATTACAACTGATTTAATTGTTGGTTTTCCAAATGAAACAAAAGAACAATTTGATAAAACATTAGAATTGTACAAAAGAATAGAATTTGATAATGCTTTTACTTTTATTTATTCAAAAAGAGATGGTACCATTGCTGCAATTATTCCTGATGAAATAACAATTGAAGAAAAAAAAGAAAGACTTCAAAAATTAAATGAAATAGTAAAATACTATTCTAAAAAGAATAATGAAAAATATGTTAATAAAGTAATAGAAGTTTTAGTTGATGGTCCTAGTAAAAAAGATAAAAATGTTATTTCTGGATATTCTCCACAATGAAAGGTAGTTAATTTTATAGGTGAAGCTAAAGCTGGTGAAATAGTAAAAGTTTTAATTACTAGTGCTTCTAGGTTTACTTTAAATGGTAAAATGATTGATTAATTTTAAAAAATATCAATCTTAAAAAGATGTTTTTTTAAAATTTTTTATAAAAAATTAAAAAAATATAGTATAAATAAAGTTTAACTATATTTGATAATTATTAAAAAATATAGGATAATAAAAAGAGATTATTGTTAATTTTATTTTTTTGGTATTTATTATGGGTAAGTTTAAAAAAATTAATTTTCTAAAATTTTCTTTATTATCAGGTGTTACAGCTCTTTCGCTTGGAGCTATTTTTTCAAATTTAAAATTAAATGATTCAATTAGTTTAGTTAATACAACTAATCATGCATCAAGTGCTACTGATGTTATAGCTGCAAGTGGAACTGATGATTCTTTTACTAAATTTACAAAAAATGAAAATACTGATACTTCTAGTGGTATTAGTATTTATCCATTTGACTTTGATTATAATAGCAGTAATAGTACTTATGATTTTAATAAAGTTAGCGAAGATCAAATTATCCAAAATACTGCAAATGATGATTCTGGAAATACAGGTTATGCATCTTTTGTAAAATATAACAATAATGTAGCTGTAGCTAAATTTTTGTCATCAAATGTTTACACAACAACAACAACAGATGGAACTAGTACTACTTCAACAAAATATGCTGGAACAGTTGATTGAGTAGTTACTAAAGATGATTTAATCAAACTAGCATATAAAGGTGAAAAAAATAGTGATTTATCAAACACATCTGGTTATACTTTAAACTTTAAAGCAATGTTATTTTCTTCTGGTGGTAACACTGCTCCTAAATCTCTTTTTGTAATTGCTTCTATTAGTAATACAGGTGATACAAGTATTAATGGAAGTTATTTATTTCAAATTAACTGATCTACCATAAATGATGACGATTCACTTTCAAATTCTATAAATGGTGATAAAAATGCAGGTAGTTATCGACTTGCTGCTGTTCTTTCTAAAACCACATCATCATCAGGAACAACTAATAATTTTATTGACTATAACTTTTTAGCAATGGAAGCTGTTTCTACAAACACTATGCAAGCAATTTACTTACCAAAGCGTGATACTTCAAATTCAAGTAATTATAAAGGTAAGTATGTTACTGTTTCAAACTCATTGTTTGGTACAACTACAACTAGAAATGCTGTAGACATTACTTTTCAAAATGAAAGTTCTTATTTTGCAACAAATCAGTCATATATACCAGTTTATGTAAACAGAGTTAACTCAAGATTTTTCTTTATTTTTCAAGTAACTAGTGGTACACAAGCTAATAATGCATTAGTTTTTGTTAGATCAGAAGAACTAACAGACAATGCAAATGTAAGTATAACAATTAGTGGTACTAACAATTTTAAAACATTAAATTTTAATAATTATACTAGTGCCAATATGGTTAAAACTAATGTTTATTACAATCAAAATGCTTCAACATCAAGAGCTGATTTTAATATGATAATTAGTTCACCTGGTAGTGATAGATATATTTGATCACAGTTTGATTTTATTTCATTTAATTTTACAAATAGTCCTACTAGTACACTTTATAGTTGATTCCCAACTGGTGGATTTATAACTCAAGTAGTTCCATACTATTCTCTTAATAGTTATGATGTTAGTGGATATTATGCTTTAACATCTGCTAATAGAGTGATTTCACTGAAAACAGATTTTAGTTTTGATAAATTAATTTATGATTTTAATAGTTCAGTTTTTCAATTAGATAATATTTATAAAATTTATACAATTCCTGGTGATGCTTCAGGTGTTTGATTTGCACAAATGAATGATGGTACATTTGCAAAAATGAATTATAGTAATTTAGTTGGTCAATGAGATAAACTTGAACAAAATTCTTCTTATGAAAAAGAAGCAGATTTCATTATTAAATCACAAGATGAAGTTGACTCATCAGTGTTTTTTAGAAAAGTTGTTAATAATGGTGCAAGTGCATTTGATGGTGCTTTTACTGATTTTATAAGTGGTAATACTGTTTGAAAAAATTTCTTAGATTTTGATGAATCATCAATTGATGGTCAATTACCTGCAGGAACTGAACCTAATGTTAGTGTTAGTATATATAAACAAAATGATAATAATTATTATTTTGGAAGTAGTGCTACTCATAAACTTGAAGACAATAAATCAAATACTTTAACATTAGTTTTTACCCAAAATTTAAGAAAAATTAATGCAGGTGGAAGTTTAGATTATTCAGATACTAAAAGTGTAATTATTGGTTCTTATACTTATACTTTCTATTATGGTGAAGCAAAAATTAATAATAATAGCAAAGGGTCTACAAATTATGATAGTTATGATGTTTATAAGAATTTAACAGGTTTAACTATTCCAGAATATGTATTAGAAATGTATCCTTCAAAAATTGCTTCATTAATTAATGGAACAGATGCAGATAGTGAAAATAATGCTAATTTTATTAATTCTTTCTTAAAAATGGAAAATATAGTTAGCCCAATAGTTACAGCTTCTGGTAATGATATTAATGGAACTTTAACAATAAATGTTTCAGTACCTTATATATGAGATGTTGGTAATATTGTCACTCCAGGTGCTAACTGAGTATTTACTTTTGGGTCAAATACTGAACCATTTTTTAAATACAATCCTTTTGGTTTTACAGATGCAACAAACTATGTTTCTAATGCAAGTGTTACTCCAGTAGATGAAAGTTTTGCTAAGTTAACAGAAAATGATGAAAAAATGAATAGTTTAATTAGTAAATATTCAACTATGTTAGCATCTGAAGTTAGCAAAGAAAGTTATTATAATGACTTTTTAGTTTTAGGATCAGCTTTTGCTTTATCTAGTAATATTTCTAGTAATTTAATTACTTTACCTACAAGTGATACTGAAGCAAATATTACAGTTATTCCAGATGATGTTAATGGAAATGCTTTTGTTTCTATTAATTTTCCAAAAATTGGACCTGATGAAAATTACACAGTTAGTTTTACAACTCCTAATATTTTCTTAAAAGATCCATCTGCTTCACAAAGTGTTTATTTTACTTGAAAATCATCTAAACAAGTTAGTGATACTATTACTTTAAGTAATTACAAGGCTTCAAATATTGCTAATTCTTTAGAATCTTCTTCATATACTGATCAGCTAGCAATGTTAGATAATTTTGCAGTTTATTCTGATTATTATGCAAACTTAATAGTTAATGGAAAATTAAAAATTAGTACAAGTTATGATGATAAACAAGGATTTTTAATGATTACTTTAACTCCACTTGAAGGGTTAGAAATTCCAGGTGTAGATACTGAAATTGTTATGTCATATAATTCATTCCAAATTGATGCTAATGGATTATCTAATGTAGATACTAATGATACTAATAAATTTACTTCAAATTTTAGTTTTAAAACTTATAGTGCAAGTAATACTAAATCACCTTCATCAATTACAATTAATGATTTAATTAGTGGTGGTTTATTAGATTCAAACTTTCAAAACTGACTTGATAATGATTTAGCAACTATTTCTTTAGTACCATCAAATTTAACAGGTACTTTAAAAGTTTCTGTAACTTTAAAGAATTATTCTGAAAACAATACAATAACTCCACTAAAAACTTTTACTACAAATATAGGTGGCTTTGCTACAAGTAGTCAAAGTGCAAATATGCTACTTTGAAAAACTAATGATGATGAAGTTTTAAAGCAGAAATTACCAAGTACAATAGTTGAAACAGCTACTAATACTGCAACTGCTAATGCTGGTAATCAAATTAATCGAATGAATTTTGAAAAATTATTATATTTTGCTTATGTATCAGATGATTTAAAAGCAAAATTAGATGCTAATCCTACTATGGTATCTGCTCTTACAGTTCAACCAGATGATAAAAGTGGAAGTTTAATTATTACTGCAGTCATTGTTGAAAATGGTATTTCAACAGTGTATACAAACACTTTAACAGGATTAGGTACAAGTGCATCATTACAACCTGTTATTACTTTTAATGTTGATGATGCTTCTGGTAATAATGCAATTTTAAATAGTTTAAGAGAACTAAACCCTTCAAAAATTTCTATTGAAAATTCTCAATTATCACAATTGTTTACAATTTCTGATTCATCTCCAAACTATATCACTTCAGTTGATTTAAGTTATGATGACTTTGGAGGAACACTTACAATTAACATTGTTGTTAAAGATGCTGATGGTGTTGAATTAGCTAGAAATTCTAGAACTTATACAGGTTTTTCAACAATTAAAGATACATCTAAAGGAACAAATTGAGGAATTGTTGCAGCTTCTATAATTGTCCCACTAGTTGTTTTATTAGTTCCAGTTCTTTTAATTGGTCAAATTCAACAAAGAAGAAATATGAAAGCTATTGCAAAAAGACTATCTAGTAGATTGAAAGAAGAACAAGATAGGGAAAAAAGATTGAGAAAACATCAACTTCAAATGTCTCAAAAGAATAGATAATTATAATTGTTTATAAAAATACTTAAAAAATGAAAGCATTTTATGTTTTCATTTTTTCTTATCTATCATATTTTTTATAAATTTTTCATTTTTTATTCAAAAAAATAAACTTTAAAATTTGATTTTTGTTAAATTAGGGTATATCATTTATTTACACCCAACAAAATGAAGAAAGAGAGGATAATAATATGAACAAGAAAAAAATATTACAATCTGTATTAGTAGGTACATCAGCAGTAGCTATTGGTGTTGGTATTGGTGTCCCAACTGGAGTTGCTTCAGAAAAACAATCTTCTAATGTTGATATAAATGATAATCAAAACACTGATAATCCAAATATTGATGATGGTTCAAGTAGTCAAGAACAAAAGTTTGCTAGTGCTCCACAACAAGCAGTCTATGAAGGATCAATTAATTGGGGAGAAGCAAAAGATAAAGATTCATTAAATGCTTATTTATATTCGAAATTTCATGAAGGTACTTCACAATCTTATGATATGGTTAAAGACCTTTTAGAAAATGATAATGAATTTGCAAATGTTGAAGTAGAATATGTAAATAATTCAGCTGATTATGAAAAGAGTTCTTTTGAAATTAAAGTTACTCCAATTCAAGATTATTCATGAAATGATAATACAAATGCATCAAAAAATATTTTGGTAGAAATTCCAAAATTAGATAAAACTGAATGAATTTTAAATGTTCCACAAAATTTATCATATTCTCAAACTATTGAAGGAAAAGATGTTAAAAATAGCGAACAATTAAATAGTTATTTAACTACTAATTTTAATGTTTCTAATTTAAATTTAGAAAATGACAATTTAGATATTAAATTAGTTGAAAACTCTGCTTCTTTTGAAAACAAAAATTTTAAAGTTGCTGTTACTCCAAAATCAGGGTTTGCTTGAACTGATGGAAAAACTGGAACAATACAAGTTGTTGTTAATGTTGATATTAAAGCTGAAGTAGTTTTACAAAAAGATGCAAGTTTTGCTACAGGTGATACTTATAATTTATCTTTAGATGTAAATTATGTTACTAACAACAATTCATTTGATAATTATTTAAAAACAAATTTCAAAACAATAGATTTAGAAAAATATAGTTCATATAAAAATGTTGATGTTAAATATGTTGATGGTTCAGCAAATTATGATAATAGTCAATTTAAACTTTCTATAACTCCACTTGCAGGTCATGCTTTTAATGATGGAACTGTTGAACCAAAAATTCAAGTAGTAACTGGTGGATTAGATAAAAACTTTGCAAATTTTGATACAAAATCAATCAATAGAACTAGTGGTGTGTTTAAAAACATTCCTTATATAATCCTTGATGATAATAAAAATGATTCTGTAACTTATTCTATTTCTAGTTGAACTTATGAGTGAGAATTTTTAAGAAACTTAGAAGGTTGAAATACTTATTGAAGTGTATCAACTGATAATGGTGAAACTTGAGAAAGAGCTGGTAGTGGTAAGTCAGTAACAGTTAATAAAACAATGCTACCTGAATCTGGTTTATTAATTAGATATGAAGTTGAAGTTAAAGAAACTGATATTTCAGCTTATGGAATTAGTTCATCATATGTTGCATACATTTCAAATCCAGTTAAAGTACTTAATTAAAAATCTTTGATAAAATAAAATTACTATAAAACATTGATTATTCTCTGATGGAGAAAAATCAGTGTTTTTTAATACATTATTTTTTGGTAAATAGGAAATTTTTTAGTCATTTCTTCAACTTCTAATTTCACTTTTTGGATTGTTTTTATATTTCCATGACTATTTATAATCTCATGAATTCAATTTGCTATTTTTTGAAATTCTTTTGTTTTTAAACCTCTAGTTGTCATTGCTGCTGAACCAATTCTAATTCCAGATGGAGTTTTTGCTGGATTTTTATCATAAGGAATTAAATTTTTATTGACTACTATATTAGATTGTTCAAGTCATTTTTCTACTAAATCTCCTGTAATTTGCTTTGATGAAAATAAATCAATACTTAATAAATGATTATCACTACCATCAGCAACAATCTTATATCCCTTTTCTTTTAGTGAACTAACAAGTTGTTTTGTGTTTTCAATAACATCTTTTATATAGTTTTTAAATTCTAATGTATCAGCTTCTTCAAAGCAAACATATTTAGCAGCTATTACATGCATTAATGGACCACCTTGTGTACCAGGGAAAACAGCACTATTAATTTTTTTGCTAATTTCTTCATTGTTAGTTAAAATTAATCCACTTCTAGGTCCTCTAAGTGTTTTGTGAGTTGTTGTTGTTACAACATCAGCATATGGAAAAGGGTTCATGTGGTAACCAGCTACTATTAAACCAGAAATGTGTGCAACATCTGCTAGTAAGTAAGCATTAATAGAATCAGCAATCTCTTTAAATTTTTTAAAATCTATTTTTTTTGAATAATTTGAAGCACCACACACAATTAATTTTGGTTTTATTTTTTGTGCTTGTTCATAAATTGCTTGGTAATCAATTTCATGAGTTATAGGGTTTACTCCATAATGATATGCTTCATAATTTTTTCCAGAAATACTTACTTTAGATCCATGTGATAAGTGACCACCCTCATTTAATCCCATTGCTAAGATTTTGTCATTTGCTGAAAGTAAAGCTAAATATGCTGCTATATTTGCTTGAGTTCCAGAATGTGGTTGGACATTTGCAAAATTACAATTAAAAATTTTTTTTGCTTTGTCCATTGCTAATTTTTCTATTTCATCAGCAAATTCACATCCAGCATAATATCTTTTTGATGGGTATCCTTCACAGTATTTGTTTGTAAAAACACTTCCAGTTGCTTCCAAAATATCTTCACTTACATAATTTTCTGATGCAATCAAATCTATATATTGTTGTTGTCTGAAAAGTTCTTTAGTTAAAATTTGTTTTAAAATTATATTTTTCATTTTCTTTCACTGTTAAAT
>JAIDMU010000076.1 GCA_029050415.1 Malacoplasma sp. | reverse complement strand
ATCATAATAGGGATCATGAATTTGTAAGATATGATTATAATTTTTTTCATAATTTAAATTTGGTTCAAAATTATAACTGGTTGTTTGTCTTAAAATATCAAAAGTTTTTGCAATAGGGAAATTACTAGCATCAATTGGCAAATAAGCAGCAGAATCACTTAAACCATAATTATTTTTTAAAAAAAATCATGTGGTTTCAATAACTGTAGATGTATATTGTAATCCTATCAGTGTGCTTCATGATCAGTCTTCTGAATTAGAATTTATTCCAAAAAATGGTCGATATTTTGAAATTGGTAGCTGTTGTGACATTTTACTATCTCAACTTAAAAGCATTTCTCAAGGAAATCTTTTTAAATAAATTGGATTAAATTCTTTTCCAAAAACATATTCATTTATGTACATTAATGTTTCAAAAGTATACCGAGGATGACCGGAAAATAACCAGTTATAATCATTTGGATTATATTTTTTTAACATAGCTTCAGTTATTTTATTAAGTTCTTCTTTTCTTTCTGGAAAAAAATCATCTTCACTTGTAATAAGTGAATCACCTATATAAAAGATGTTAGGTTTTTTGGGATCATAATTTTTGTTTTTGCTTTCATCTGCAATTAAATCAGTAAAATTTTGAATGTTTCAATTAAAAAAATTTTCATATAAATTTATAAAAGTATTTAATTTATTATTATCATTTTCAAAAAGCAATTGTCCCATACTATAGTAGTCATATTGATATAAATAAATATTGTAAAAAGTAAAATTTTTATCTAACTTAAAATATGGTGAATTATAATAGTTTGCTACATTAAATACATTAATAAAATCATCATCTAATAAAAAATCAAATATTGTAGTTGTTTGAAATTCCTTGTATAAAGACTTATTATTATCTAATTGATATTTTTTAATTTTATTATTTGCTTCTTTTTTACTTAATTGAGATTTTAGTGTATTTATTCTTTTTACAAAAGCACTTGCAAAATACCTAGTTTGATAATTCCCATCAGATAAAATATTAATTTTATTAATGTGTTTTAGTAATTTATAGAATGGTAGTGTTTCATTTTCAAATTCAGCTTCTTTTCAAATTGATTCAATATTAATATCAGCAATCCAAAAATCTAATTTAAAGTTTTTATCAAGCGATTCAAATTTATTTACAAGTTGATCTATCATTTCTTGATCTAACCAATTTGAAAATGGTTTATTAATGTTTTTATTTAAATCATTAATATTTTTAATTAAATTAATACTATTATTAAAATCTTTTTTAAAGTAATCAAAATTTCACTTTTTATCTAAATAATCTTGTTCATTGATTAGTCAATATAAATTTAAATCATTTGTTTCATATGATTCAATCATATAATTTGAAGCAATTAAAGATTGCTGATAAATTAAAGTAGCATCTCTTGTTACAAAAAGTTGAATGTTATTATGGTTAAAATTCTTTATTGTATTAACTCAATGTGTATAATTAGCTACTGAGTCATTTTTAACAACAGTATTGTGTAAAATGAAATTGTTAGCAGACACTACATTTGTTGCATATAAAGGCAAACAAAACAAGCATAAAGCACTGATTCTAAAAAATTTCATATTTTATTTAAAACATCATAAATTGACTTTGTGAATAATCAAAATTCAAATTAGATAAAATATTTTTTGTCATAATAATATAAGCATTTGTGTTGAAATGAATTTTATCTTCTGCATATAACTCATTGATATAATAAGAAGAAAAAGCATTATTACTTGTTAAACCTAATTCATTTGTAACAACATTGTTTAAAGCAACATTATTATCAACAAGAATTACATCATTTTTGCTAGCAGCAAAAGTTTTAATTGAACTATTGGCATTATCAACAATAGTATTCATTGTAGCTACAGTTGAATAGAAATATGGAATAGTTGAAACAATCATTCATCCATTTTCATTAGTTTGTTTAAAATCTGTGTAAATTTGTTCAATGTTAGTAGCCATATAAGTACTAGCAGAAGTTTGATGATTAACAACATCATTTGTTCCAATTGATACATATAAAATATCAGTATCATAATTGACAAAAGATAATTGTGGGAAAGAATACTCACCAGGTTTATTTGAATTAATAAGAATTGTTGCACCTGGTACACCCTGGTTTAAAAATAAATCATTTTCACGATTGAATTCATTTTTTAAAATTCAACGCAAATATTCTACATATCCTTTATAACCTCAAGTTTGATAACCAGCATATGTTAAAGAATCTCCAAAAAATTGTCATTTTGCAGAAGTTAAACTTGATAAATATTCTTGAAAATTTTTAACTTTATCAGTTGGACTAATTGGTGTAGTTGATGGATCTTGACTTGTAGAAGGAGTAGTTGTTGATGTTGTTGCATCATTTTGAGATGTTACATAACTGTTATAAGCAGAAAGTGAATGCGTTGGTCATTTATACAAAATATTTGTTGTAGATAAATTAGCAGTTTCAATTAAATCAATTGGATTGTCTTTATATAGTGAAGAAATTGTTTCGTATAACATTTCTAATTGTCCATAAGCATTCAGCTTATTATCTTTTGTTAGACATTTTTCAACAAAAACATCTCCACCACTTTGAGTTTTTTTCTTGGTTAATTCACTATGATCTACCAATCCAATTCTTTGTAATTTTTCTATATCATTACTATAATATGTTGCTATTAAATCTTTTATAGCATCACTATTTTTATTAATCTTTTCATTTAAAGATTCATCATTAGTTTGATAATGAGTTTTAATAATAATCATTCCAGTATTGTTTTGTAAAGATAAAGATTTATCAATCAATTCTTTTAAAGCATCACTAAAAGCAGAATCATCTAAATCAGTAACATCTGATGTATCAACATTATAAACAGTTGTTAAAATTTTATTACTTTCAGTTAATTGCTCAAAATTTTCTAAAGCATTTGTAACTATTGCATTAGGTTTAGAAAAATCAAAAATCAATCTTTTTCCATAAATGTAATTTTCATAAATTTCATTTGATACTTTATATGGACCATAGTATTTAACATAATCTTCAAATAGTTCTATTTGATTTCGATATCCATCATTTTCATATAAATCATAAGAGTTATATGAAATATCACTACCACCAAAGAAAGCAAAATTGTTAAAAAACACACCATCTTTTTTCATGTTTTGATCAATCTTTAACCCTAAACTACTTTCAATTTCATAAAATTGAGTAGTTTTACAACTTGACAAAGGTAAACAAAATGACATTGCCATAAGTGGTAATAATAAAAGTCTTTTTTTAAATTTCATTTTTACCATCTCCTTTCTATTTACTTTGTGCAACTGGTAAATTTTCAGCTGGTTTATCATCTTTAACAAATAGATTTTCAAATCTATCTAAGTTCATTAAATCTTTAATTCAATTAACAGTTTTTTGTCATCATGGAATTGCAGTTACAAACCGAGCCATAAAGTCAAAAATAATTGACATTGTAATTAATGAAAGTGCTAAGACCACAAACACCAATAAAACATATGCTGGTCATTGCGAAGGATCACCAACTCAAAGTCCACCTAAAAAAATTGTTTTTTCATACATTAGTGATTGCATGATATTTGAAAGTCATAAATTTCCTAAATCAGCATTAGCTTGATTAAATGATATGAAAGTTTTTCCAAGTGCATTTCAGTGAAATAAGAAAATGTACATTGTTAAAGTTGAAATGTAATTTACAAAAACATTCTTTTTTAATTTGAAATTATAAAAAATTCCAAAAATTGAAATAGCTGAAAGAATTACTAAAGGATTTGAATATTCATATAACATACCAGAATATGTTCAAATAACCATAATATATTGAACTCCAAAAGTTGCAATATATATCATTAATCATCCTCATCACTTACATCTTGCAAAAAAGTTATGAGCAATTAATCACTGGACAATAACATAAATTACTAAAAAGTTTATTACATTATATCCTCTGTTTGTTACAGCATCTTTTATTTTTGAAGGAATAGCAATTCCTGTTGATCCATCTCATAGTCCAGTTCCAAAAAGGATTGCTAAAAATTTCCAAAGTAGAAAAACTATAATTACTACAATAAAAGCAACATTAATTCCATTAAGTGTTAGCTTTTTAAACATATAATTTACAAAAGGAACAATTAGTAAGAAAGCAAAATATGCTGTAAAGTATCATGGGTCTTCTACATAGAATCAAATAATATCATTAACTCATTCTTCAACACTAATTTTTTGTGGTCATATAGCTCATTTGAATACAGTAAACATTAATAAAATAAATGTTATTAACAAATACATTTTAAAAAGCTTATAGAACTTTATTTTAATTGATTTATTTTCTAAAAAACATGAGACTATAACAAATAAATTAACACAAGGGATTGATAAAATTTGAAAAAAATGTAAAGCATATGCATTGTTACCAGCAAATTTATATAAATCCATAATTGATCCACCATTTGCTGATGCTCATCCTAAAGATGATTGAATTGTATGGGTTAAAACAACTAATAAAATTGCAATTATTTTTACTCATGCAATGTTTGTTTCCATTTTTTCATATCTTTGTAAATTAAAGTTTTTCTTTAATGATTCTTTAAAAGAAATAATTTGAACTTCTTTAACTTCAGGTGGATTTTTTCCAAATGTTTTTGTATTTTGTTTTAATTCAACTTCTTCTAATGGTTTTGATACATGATTTTCTTTTTTATCTAAAATTAAATTTTCATTTTTTACTTGAGCCAAATTATTTTCAGATGGAGGTTGAATGATTTTTTCATTTAAATTTTCTTTTTTCATTTTTAACTCCTATTGATATGTGGCATTTTTATTTACAGTAATCTTTCCATTTGGAGTTAAACCAGCTCAAAATTCAGTTGTTGAATTACTCATAGGAGCTGTTGGAACTGCTCAAGCACCTGTTGTATATTCACCATCTTCTAATAAAATTCGATAATCATTTTCATAAATTTTATAATCAGTTAACAACCAATATTCTCTACCTTCTGTATTTTGATATGACAAAAAAGTATTTGCTAAACGATTCTGATTATTAGTTTTTCCTAAAGGATTTAAATCACTTCATTTTTTTATATCTGGAGAAATTTTATTTCCACTACTTGTAGTGCTATCAACTCCAATTGGTTCAAAAGGAGTGCTTGTTCCACCTGTATATCACACAAATTCTTCTAAAGTATAATTTGTAATATAACTGTCATCAACATCTACACCTAGTGCACTTAAGAATGATTTTGCTTTAACTAAATTAGCATTACCACTAGGATGTAAATTATCACTTGCTAAAAACAATTGGTCTTTTTTAGTAAATGTTCAATCAGTTTCAATTTTATTTAATTCATCATAAACACTTTGATTGTAAATTACATAATTTTTAAATTCACTTTCTCCTGAATCAGGTGCAAAAGTTTCTTGAAGTTTTTTATTATAAGGAGTTGGAATATTCTTTCTAGCAGTTACATCTGTTGGGTTAATTCCATTAATTACTACAACAACTTCAGGATTAGCTTTAATAGCTGCTTGAACTAAAGTTTTCATATTGTTAACATATTGATCTTCTGTAGCATAAGTTACTTGCCCATTTTTTAAGTTAGTAGTTACAACACCATCAGTAATTCCTAGTCCAATTGAAATAACATCAGGTTTATATTTAAATATATCTGCTTGAATTAAATATGGATCAACTTGTCTATTTGTAAAATTTCCACTTTGTGCTGCATTAACAAAAATATCATCATATCTTTTTCATTCATTCATTACAGTTTTTTGAACAGATTCTGGATATGTATCAAAACCTTGGTTGTGTAATGCACCATGATCAATACTATCACCTAAAAAAGTTCAAACCAAAGGTTTAGTTTTATCTTTAAATCTTTCAATAAATCTTGTTTTAGCATCATTGCTAGAGTTTGTATCACTTGCTACATTATCTTTTGTTTGAACTACATTGTTATTATTTAAATTACCTTGAATAATATCAAATGCATTTCCTTTAGCATCAAATATTGATAATGTAAATTCATTAGTTAAATCTGTTGGTTGAGTAGTATATAAGTCTTTTGAATAAACATTAATATTGTCAATTGTTATCTTATTATTTTGAACAATACTTGAATCTTTTACAAAAATTGTACCTTTATTAGTACCTAAATTAGTGTATTTAAATGATCAGTCAATCAAATCTCCATTTTCTACCCCCCCCTCATTAAAAGAAATTTCAAGAGTAGCAATGTTGTTAGAAATAGTTACTTTATCTACAGTTGCTTTTAAATTATTTTTACTATTTAATGTACTTCATTGAACTGGTTCTGCTCCTAAATGAGTTTTTGAATAATCTGTTCAATTTGCTGGAACTCATTCAGCATTAGTTACAGCATTTCAAGGTTTCATTGTTTTTAAAATGCTTTTAGCAACTTCATTGCTACCAATTCTTGTTAGTGTGAAATCATGATTTACATATTCATAAAAATATTGATATTGTATATTTGTAAACAAATCTTCATTATCAACTAGCAATACTCTTGGAATCTGTTTATCTGTTAATTCAGATAAAATACGATTTGCTCTTTTATTTAATTTAGAAATATTTTCATTATATTTTGTAATCTTTTCATCATTATTTGGGTTTGGAATTTTTCAATGTTTCATAAAAATTAAATTAGAAGTACCATTTCTTAATTCCAAAGCATTATTAACAAAGATTCTCAAATCATTTTCAAATTGATCTAAAGATTTGTCAATATCTTCAACTTCTGCATATTCTGTACCTATTATCATCACAACATTTTTAGGACTTAAATTTTTAACTTTAAAATCATAATTGTCATTAATATCTTTTAAAGTTTGTCATGGTTTTGCAATGTTAATACAAAATCTTCCTAATGATGTATAAGCAGCAGATGGGTTATTTCCACCTTGTGCAGCCATAGTTCATCTAACATTTTCTTCAAACATACCAACTAAATTTCTAAAGTTCTTATTATTGTCTCAATCAGGAAAAAAGTCTTTTCCACCTACAAATAAATAAGTATTTTCAATAGCATCTTGGAATTTCTTATTATCACCTGGTAAAAGTGAAATTCTATCAGCATTATCAGCATATGCAAAAGCTGAATCTGCTACAGCAGATCCCAAATTTTGAGGAATCTGATATCTTAAAGCTTCATATTCATCAGAATTTTGTTTTCTATAGTTTTCAAAAAATGCAGTTGATGCAATAAACGGAACTGCTATAACAACAGCTGTGACAGCAAAAACTGATGAAAGAAACCCTATTCATTTTCATACTTTCTTTGATTTCATTGTTTGTTTTCCTTTTTTTATATATAAATTAAAAAATTTAAATACTTATACCTTATACAAGAAATTATAAAATTTAAATTTGATATTTGATTAAAAAAATAATATAATGTTTGATAAACTCAAATTTTTAATATTTAATGTTTTAATTGTCTTTTTCTTTGGTTAAATTCAAATTTAGATTAAAATTAAAATTTTAAATTATAAAAAATAAAAATTTAATTAATAGATTTGGAGATAAAAATGGCAGCAACTAAAAAAACTGATGCTAAATCAACACAAAAAGAAACACAGTCAAAAGGAAGAAACATTTATTACTTATCTGCAAGAAAAGGTAAAGATGGTAAAAAAGACTGTTGAGAAATAAAAATGGAAAATTGTAAAAAAGTTTCAGCACTTGCTGACACAAAAGATGAAGCAATAAAAAAAGCAAAAGAATTAGCTGGAAAAAAATCTGCAACAATCATTGTTAGAAAAGTTGATGGTAGTATCCAAGAAACAATTAAATGCGGAGATTAAAAAATATAGAAAAAGTTAAAAATGACTTTTTCTATATTTTTTTTAATAAACTTCTATTTTTTTTACATATCTAATATGAGTAAC
>JAIDMU010000075.1 GCA_029050415.1 Malacoplasma sp. | reverse complement strand
CTTTCATCATTTTTTCTTTTTTATTAATGTTATTTAATTTTTATTATTTTTTTTTTTTTTTTTTTTTTTTTGAACTTACAGCATTTAAAAATATTTTTTAAAGCTGTTAAACTTATTTTTTAAAAAAGATTAAAATATTAACTGGTAATTATGAGTAATAATAAAAAATATATTCTAGTTATAGATGTTGGTAATACTTTTATTAAAATAGGAGTTTTTGAAAAAAATAGTGAAAAAAGTTCAAAAATTATTTTAATTCCTACAGAAAAAAAAATAAATAAAAAATTACTAACTTCTAAAATTAAAGAAATTATTAATTTTAATATTACTGATGCAATTATTGGATCTGTGGTTCCAGAAGTTAGATATTTTTTTAAAACTTTAATTTTTAATATTTTTAAATTAGATCCGTATTTTATCAATGAAGAAACAAAGTTTAGTTTCTTCATTGAAGAAAATTCTAAAAAAGAAATTGGAGATGATTTATTAGCTTTAGCAGAATATTGTGTTAAATGTAATGACACTGCTATGGGTATTTCATTTGGAACTGCAACAGCTGCAATTTATTTACAAAATAAAAAATTAAAAGGTGTTAGTATTGCTGCTGGATTAGGATTTGGATTAGATAAATTAGTTGAAAAAGCTTCACTATTAGTTAAAAGTAAAATTGATAAATTTCAACTAATAAGTTATGGAGATAATACTATTTCTTCTCTAGAATCAGGAATTAACAATTTAAGAAAAGGATTTGCTTTAAGTTTATATAACCAAATTAAAAAAGAAAATCCTAATAAAAAAATATTTTCTTTAATAACAGGTGGTGAAGCTTTTAAGTTAGGAGAAGATAAAATATTTGATTATGAAATAAATTATGAAGCTATTTTAATTGGATTTAAAAGAATATATCTTTTAAATAATAAATAAAACTTTGATTTATTTATTATGTCTGTGATATTTTTAAATAAGTGAATATTGAGGAAATAATTATATTATGTTTATAAAATGTGCATATTTTGATCTTGATGGAACTTTATTAAGTGATGGAATAACTTTAACAAATAGAACTTTAATGGCAATTGAATATTTAAAAAGTAAAGGTACTAAAATTGGAATTGCTACAGGTAGAAGTTTATTTTTTTCTGATTACTTTGCAAAAGTACTAAATGTAGATTTACCACTGGTTTGTGTAAATGGAGCTTGAATGGTAGAACCAAAAACTTTTTCTACAATTAGTACTAAATTTATTGATTCAAAAACTAAATTTGAACTACTTGATTTATTAAAAAAGGAAAATAAAGATTTTTTAGTATATACAACTTCTGGTGCTTACACTAGTAGTGAAAATCTTCCTTTTTGAAAAAGACTAATGAAAATGCAAGATCAAATTGCTGAAAGGAAAATTAAATCTAATTTAAAGTTTGAAATGAAAGTTGTTAAAGACAAAATCTTTTATTTAAAACAAGATTTACTAAAAATTTTAATTTGTGTAGATGATGTTTCAGAGAAAGTAAGAATTGAGAATTTATTAAAAGCTTTTCCAACTGTTAGTTTTGCAAGTTCTCAATCTGGAATAATAGATATTTTTAACAGTGAAGCTGATAAAGCTTTTGGAATAGAATCTGCTATCAATAATTTCAAAATTAATAAAAGAGAAGTAATGGTTTTTGGAGACAATGAAAATGATATAAACATGTTTAAAATGTTTCCAACTTTATCTGTTGCATTAAAAAATGCAGATTATTCTGTTAGAAAAGAAGCAAAATATGTAACTGAATTTACATGTGAAGAAGAAGGTGTAGCAGACTTTATATTTAAAAAATTTTAGAATTTAAAATTTTGGTTAATCAAAATCAGGTATAGCACCTGATTTTTTATTTTCAAATTATTTAGGTACAAATTAAATTTAAAAACAGATCTAACAAATATATTTTTTTATATAATATTTAAACTAAAAAATGACAATGAAAAAAACAAAAAATAAAAAACCTAAAAACACAAAAAGAAAATCAAAATCTTCTACTAGCCAATCATCTTTTGAAAATAAGTATAAAAAAATAAAAATTATTTTTCCTATAGTTGCACCTTTATTAATTATTTTATCTGGTGCACTAACATTGGGTTTTACATTTAAAAATCATATTTATTATGATTATTTATCAAATAAATATGAAATTGAAAAGAACAATGATGAAGTTGAAAAGATTAATAACCAATATTTAAATTTATTAAGTGATTTAAATCAAAATCAAAATTTATACAATAAAGAAATTGTTAGTTC
>JAIDMU010000074.1 GCA_029050415.1 Malacoplasma sp. | reverse complement strand
AAAAAAGCTATTTTAGATGCATTTTATAAAAATGATTTAAAAGAAATTTATTATGTTTCATATTTTGATGAAATATTTTTATTTAAACAAAAAAATATCATTTTGCATAAAGTGGAAAAGAGTTTTTTTAATGATTATGACATAAATCATCAATACATTATGGGTATTTCAAATTCTGATTCTTTTGGAATAACAACAAATTTTGATGAATTTATAGAAAGAATTAATGCTAGTAAAAAATTAAAAAAAATTATTTTAGTATTAGATGAAATACATGATCCAGGTAATTTTGGAGCAATTTGTAGAACTTGTAAAGCTTTTGATGTTGTAGGTATAATTTTTAAAAAAAACAACCAAACACAAATTACAGATACTGTTTTAAAAACTAGTTTGGGTACAGCAAATTATTTGAATTTTTATAAAGCAACTAATTTATTTGAAACATTAAATAAATTAAAAAAAGAAGGATTTTGAATTATTTCAACTGCACTAGATGAAAAAGCAGTAAAGTTATCAAAGTTTAAAACAGATATTAAAAATTTAGTTCTAATAGTTGGAAATGAAAATAAAGGAATTTCAACACTTCTTAAAAAAGAATCAGATTTTATTGTTCAAATTGAAATGATGGATGATGTTCAGTCTCTAAATGTTGCTTCTTCTTGTGCTATTGCTATTTATTATTTGCAATTTATATTATAACTATGCTTAGAAAAATTTATAAAGATGGATTAATAGATTGAAATGAATGTATTTATTTATATAAATTTGAAAAAACATTATTTTTAAATAATATTCTAAATGAATTGTACTTTAATCTGATTTCAAAAACTGCAATTAAGTTAATTGATAAAAAATTCAAAGTTTTTGAATTTGATGATTTAGTGCAAATGGGGTATCAAAAATTTTGAAAAATAATTGATAACTATACATTTAATAAAAAAGATGTTATTCCATGATTGTATTATTCTTTATATAACTTTTATAGAAATGAAATAAGAAAATTAGAAAAATCAAAAAATCCTTTAAATTCATTAATTTCAAAAGAAAATCCAAATTATATTGATTCCATTTCTTATAATCAAATTTTTGATGTTATTAAAGAATTTGAACATGGTGTAAAAATAATAGGATCTACCCTTTTTAAAAAAATTTATCTTTTTAAAAAAGAAGGTTACACATATGAACATATGAGTAAGATGTTAAAACTGTCTTATCACAAAATAAGAGGGTGTTGGGATTATTATAGGAAAAAAATAATCTTAGAATATGGATTAGAAAATTTTTAAAAATTTAATTTTATAAAAAAGACATTATCAAATATAAAAATATCAAATTTTATTTGTGTAAATTATTATATAATAGTAAAAGCGTATATTTTTTGGTGTACGTAAAATAAAAGCATGTGGGAGGATTTTCCGTTAAAACCACGTAGAGAATATATTTAAAAAGAAAGGATGTGTTGCTTGTGGCTTTTAAAGATCCAAAAATTACAAGAATTGCTAAGGTTAACTTAGTTGGTGGTCAAGCAAAACCAGGACCTCAATTAGCATCTATTGGTATAAACATGGGTGAATTTACTAAGCAATTTAATGAAAAAACTAAAGATAAAAATGGTGAGATTATCCCTTGTATAATCACAGCATATAAAGACAAATCTTTTAATTTTGAAATAAAAACTACACCAGTAACAATGTTGCTTAAAAAGGCAGCAAATATTAAGTCTGGTGCAAAAAATTCCAAAACTGAAATAGTTGGTACTATTAGTAGAGAAAAAGCTTTGGAAATAGCTAAATTAAAATTAGTTGATACTAATGCTAATGATGAAGAAGCTGTTTTAAGAATGATTGCAGGTTCTGCTAAACAAATGGGTATTAAAATTGAAGGTGTTGATCCTGTTGTTCATAAAGATGGGAAAGGTAAGAAATAATTATGAAAATTGAAAAAAACAAAAATAAAACAAAACCTTCAACATCTAAAAAATCAATTTTTGAATTTGATAAAACAAAATTTTATTCAATCGAAGAAGCAGTTGAATTAGCAAAAAAATCATCAAAAACAAAGTTTTTATCTTCTATTGATATTGCTATTAAGTTAAATTTAGATACAACTAAATCTGATCAACAACTAAGAGGTACAGTTAGTCTTCCTTATTTTTTTGGAAAAGAAAAAAGAATTTTAGTTTTGGACAAAGGTTTAACTCAAAAAGATGCTAAAAACTTGGGTGTATCATATGCAGGTGATTCTGAAACTGTTTCTGAAATTAGTAAAGGATGACTGGATTTTGATTTAATTATTACTACCCCTAAAATGATGCCTGAACTTAGTAAATTAGGTAAGATATTAGGTACAAGAGGATTAATGCCAAATCCTAAAAATGGTAACGTTACTACTGATTTAACAAAAACAATATCTGAATTTAAAAAAGGTATTAGTCAATATAGAACAGACAATTATGGAAATATTCATATGGTTGTTGGAAAAACAAATGCTGATACTAAAAAAATTGTAGAAAACATAGAGTTTTTAATTAATTTTATCAATTCTAAAAAACCTTCTGCTGTTAAAGGTATTTTTATTGAAAAAATAAACATTTCTACAACAATGGGTCCAGGAATTAAAATTTTAATTAACAAAAGTTCTGCAAAAAAATCTACTTCTAAGAAAATAGATAAGGTTTCTAAAAAAACTAATAAAGATGAATCTAAAAAAGTTTATTTAAAACCAATGGTTAAATATTTACAAAAGAAAAAACCATCAAAAAATCCAGAAAATCCACCAGTTATTGTAGATAGTAAAAAGAAAAAAGAAAAAAAGAAAATAGTAAAAAAATCAAAAACAAAAAAAGTTGTTGTTAGCAAACAAACTATTAGTAAAGAAAC
>JAIDMU010000073.1 GCA_029050415.1 Malacoplasma sp. | reverse complement strand
ATATTCATATGAGCAAAGTATTTTACAATACATTGAAATTATTAAAAATTCTTCTATTAAAAGAAAAATAAATGAATTCTCAAATACTTTAAAATCTACAGATTTAGATTTAATTAATGCTCAGGAAAAACTGTGAGAACTGGAAAAAGAATTTGCTGATATAGCAGGTTCTAAAAAGAGTCAAGAAATTGAAGGGATTAGCAAAATTATTGAAGATTTCAATAAAAAATTGATTCAAATTAGGGAACAAAATGCTGATTTTGATGGTATAAAATCTGGATATGAAAATATTGATTATCTAACAAATGGTTTTAAAAATGGAGATTTAATAATTTTGGCAGCTAGACCAGGTATTGGAAAAACAACATTAGCAATTAATTTTTTGATTTCTGTAGCTAAAATTTTAAAATCTAAAAATGAAAAAAATTCTAGTGAGAATTTAAAAGAAAAAGAAGAAGCTGTTTTAATGTTTTCTATAGAAATGGGTAAAGAACAAATTTGTCAAAAAATGTTAGCAATTGCAAGTAATGTTAATCCGATGAAAAAAAATCTTAATCAAACTGAACAAGCTGCACTTCATATGGGGTCAAATATTTTAAAAACATTACCCATTTATATTGATGATTCTAGTAATTTAACTTTAATAGATATCCAATCAAAGTTAAAACAAATTTCTAATAGTAAAAAAATAAGATTAGTTGTAATTGATTATTTACAACTATTAAAAGTTAATTCAAAAAATATGATAGGAATGAACAGACAGCAAGAAGTTGCTGAAATTTCTAGAACATTAAAAAAATTGGCTAGACAATTTCAAGTTCCACTTATTTCTATTGCTCAACTTTCAAGAAGAATTGAAGAAAGAAGAGGAGGACCTAATGCTAGACCAATGCTTTCAGATTTAAGAGAATCAGGTTCAATTGAACAAGATGCTGATATGGTCTGTTTTTTATGTTATGTAAATAGTGAAGAAGAGCAGAATAAAGATGATGTTTTTTTAGAAAATTCTCAAAAGAATTTTTTGGTAGATGTAGAATTTATTTTGTCAAAAAATAGAAATGGAGCAACAGGAAGTTGTTTTTTTACATTCGATAAAGAACACAGCACATATTTAGAAAAAGAAAAATAGCAAATAACAACCTTATTAATTTATAATTAATTAGATTTTAGGGGTAAAAAATGAAAAACAAATTTTTTAAATTATTATTGAGCGGATTTGCTATAACATTTGGAACATTAACAATGTCTTCATGTGCTTCTTCTGCAACAAATTTATTTGGTATTTATGCTGAAGCAACTTCAAATTACAATGACACAACTACTGTTACAGAAAAAAAAGATGGAACTGAAACATCTGTTTCTGCTGGATATAGTGGCATTTTTGGTGGATTTAAATTTAATAATTTTGGTTTTTCATCTAATTCTCCTTTGCTTCCAAGTAAGCAAGATGATGTATCAAATAATCCTAATTCATTAACTTATTCTGCTCATGCATGACAAGATTTTATTTTTCCTTTATTAAGTTACACAGTTAGTTTATCTGATTTATATAATATGGGTTTTTCTGACAAAACTATTAATCTTAAAGAAACTCCAATTATTTCTAGTTCTGATGACAGTTTGTTAGAACAATTTATTTATAGTTGGGCTAATGTTCTATCAAAAGGGAAAGAATCAATAAGATTTGGAATTACAAGTATTAGAACTAAGGTAAAAGAATCATCAAAAAGTTTTTTTCCTCAAGTTTCTTCTACTACTAGTACTGATACAACACAACAAAATGATAATAAATTAACTTGAACTTGAGATGATGAAGAAAAAAAGGAAACAGGTATGTACACTTTTACATCAACTAATACTTTTCAAATAGGTTTTGAATTTGGATATTGGAATGCTGCTAATGATAATCCAGATCAAGGTCAATCAAATATTGAAGATGTAAAAAACATGATTAATAAAACTGGTTCTTGATCATCAGCAAAAAACTTCAATGTTGAACAAATCAAACAAAATATGTGATTGATTTTGAATTTTGATTTTTCATTAACTTTATCTTATTCTGAAAACCAAGTTGTAGAAAATTTACAAGATTCTGATAAGCAAAATGAAAATAAAGAAAATAGTCACCAAGATATTACTTGAACAGAAGAGTTAAAAAATAAAAATATTTCACCTATATTTTCTTTTAATAATAAAGATAAAAATATAGATATTAAAACTACTAGTCAATCAATTC
>JAIDMU010000072.1 GCA_029050415.1 Malacoplasma sp. | reverse complement strand
ACTAAAAAGAGTAATGCTTTTTTTACTAAATCTTTGATTATTAAATCATTTAAAAACATAAAAAAAGAAGAAGGTTATGAAAAATATGTTGCAATAATGAAAGAACTTGCTAAATAGTTTTTATTCTTTTATTGACAATTTTTTTTAATTTAATTTGTTTTTAAATCTTTAAATATCTGCATCTGGATTAATTCTAAATAATGCAATTGAACGTACATCTGTTTTTAATGGTGTAGTATAAAATCTTCCTCAGTTAATTCCAGAAACCACAACTCTTAAAAAATCATTATTATCAAAAGACATGATATTTCTATAATTTAAATCATTTGTATCTTTTCATTTTAAATTAACAAAATATCATTTTAATCTTTTGTCACTAGTTTTTTCTAAGTTTGACTCAATTCATCTAACTCAGTTTCATCTATATCCTTTTCTGTTGTTAAATAGTGCTGAAATTCTACCTTTATTATCAATGTAAATAATTTTATAACTTTTTAAATCATAGAAAAACATGTTTATTGGTGGAGCAGCAGCTTTAGATCTTCCAGTTTCTGGAATCGGTACATAATTTTGATTTTGATAAAATCATGATAGTTGCAAATCTATTAATTTTGTATCTGACTCTTGTGGCAGTAAAACACAATCATCACATCTGTTTTCTGAAACAACAATATAAAGTTCTTCAAAATTATTATCATGATTATGAATTGGTCTTAAAGAAACTTCATTTGTTGTTAAATTCCTTTGAAGTGAAAAATCTCTAATTGCTTGATTTATAATTCTGATTAATATTTCTTCAGGTTCATTTTTAATTATTTGTAATAATCATTTTTGCAAAGGATTATTTGCTGTAGCAACTTTGTAAGCAAGATTGTAATAATCTTGAAAACCAGAATATGTAGGTGTTAAAGCAATAGAAAATTCTTTGTTAGGATTTCATGATAAACATTGGAAACAATCATAAATAAAATAAGGTGCATTGCTAGTTTGTGATAAATCTGTTAACACTGCATTACTATTTAGTTCTTTTTTGTTTGATGACAACATAAATTCTTTATTTGATTTTGATCCTTTTAAATACATTTGAAAAGGTAATGCATCACTAAAAATTGATGGTTTTAAACTTGGTTTTTTTAAAGATCTGTGAATTTCACCTTTATCAAAATAGCACATCATATGTTTTCTGTTATCAAGTGATCTTTTATCTCTTGGTGAAGGTGAAGAAGGTGAACAAGCAAAACCTAAAGTTGCACCAACTCCTCCAGAAGCATCAGCTTCTACAAGTTCACTTGGAATACTAACTCTTGAAGTTGTAGCAATTGTTGCACCTTCAGTATATGGTAGCTCATTAGCATATGTGTTATCATCTTGATAGTCATTATTTAAAATTTCTGGTTCATTAATTCTTGCTGTAAAATATACATTTCTTTGGTGTCTAATGTGGTTAGGATTAATTGCAACTGAATCAACTCTTCAAGCTGCTCTTACTCTTTCTCTAGGAATATTACCAACATTAAATCATTCTCTTTGATAAGCAAAATCACCTAAAATTGAATCAACAGCATCAATTGCAGTTTCTAAATCTCCTTCTTCAAAATCAAGGGAACCAGAACTGATTCTTTGATTGTAAAAACTTGCAGTTCTTTGTGCACTATAAACATTGTGATCAGCTCTTATTTCATATAAATAATATTCTAGTGAATCTAAAGGGTCTGTAAGCATTCCACCAAAAAATCTTAAACTTGAGTCTGGCGAATCTGATGCTGAAATAATTCCACTTCTAGAAGCTTCTGGAATATCATCTCCTAAAGAACGTCCTAGAATATGTTCAAAAAAATTAGTATTTGATCCCCATGTTTGAAAGCCTTCTTGAAATATTTCATCAGGATGCCTAGAGTCGATTCTGTATATGTATCTAGGTGCTCCAAATTCATTTCTATATGGCATAATAAATCTCCTTATATATTCTTATTTTGATTTAAATATAAACCAAGAATATAAAAAAATAAAGAACCTAATAGAAATTAAAAAATGACAAATTTTTAATTTACATAACAAAATTTAATGAAGTTAAATTATATCTATCAAAATTTCATTAAGTAAATCTATATTTTTTGCTTTGATATGATTGTTTTCAATTACTAATAAATTTTTATTTAATTTATTTTTTAAATAATTAAATGCTTGGTGATTTCTTTTAATATTTAAATTTATTCCTTCAGTTTTTCTTAGTCC
>JAIDMU010000071.1 GCA_029050415.1 Malacoplasma sp. | reverse complement strand
ACAGACTATGTAAATAAAAGTTTATTTATTCAAATATAATAGCAATCACTAAAGTATAAAAAACAATATATTATGAGAACATGCATAGGTAGCATCATTAGAGCAAATAAAGCTTTTGATATTATTGAAAATAATGACAGAATAGCAGTAGGTGTAAGTGGTGGCAAGGATTCAATGTTATTATTAAAAGCTTTATCAATTTATAAACAAATTTTAAAAAGTGAAAAAAATTGAAATATTGAAATAGTTGGGATTCACCTAAAAATGAATTTGTGTCATATTGATTATAATCAAATTGTTGAATATTGAAAAAGTCTAGGAATTAAATTTTGTATTATAGAAACAACAATGGGAGAAATTTTACGTGGTCAAATAAAAAAAGGCAAAATTCAATGCTCACTATGTTCAAAACTTAAAAAAGCAATTTTAATAGATGAAGCAAAAAAAAATAATTGCAACAAAGTAGCAATGGGTCACCATGCTGATGATGCAATTGAAACATTTTTTATGAACATGATTAATGAAGGTAGAATTGCTACTTTTAAACCTAAAATGTATTTAGACAGATCTGATATTTGATTTATTAGGCCATTTATTTTTGCTAGAGAAAAAGACATAGCAAAAGCAGCTAAAAAAGAAAATATGCCAATTGTTCCTTGTGGGTGTCCAATGGAAGGTTTTACACAAAGAGATTCAATGAAAGATTTTTTAAATAATAATTTTTATAAAAACAAAAAATGAGAAATAAGTTATAAAAATTTTTTTCATGCTTTGATAAATGGAAAAGAATTTAGTTTATGATTTAGTGATGAAAAAAACAAGCAAATAGATTTAATTGAAAAAATTAAAAAAGAAAATTATTAAAAAAAGATTGCGCATAAATCACAATCTTTTTTTAATAATCATAACAATATAATTTTACATTTTGTTTTTAAATCTAATTCTTCTAGAAACAATAGTAACAGCAAAACCTAAAATTGAAATTACTACAGCTGCAGCAATAATAACAATAACAATTATAAATACCTGTGTGTCTGAAACTGCAGGAGATGGTTGAAAACCATTTACTTTAAAATTCATATCATAACTTATTTGTGAAAAATATGTATTGGTATCTGTAATATTAATATTTTTACCAGTTATTGGAGTTAAACTTGAAATACTACTATCTGTTACACCTTTAAAAGTAGAACTGAATTGAATATCATCTGGTAAATTAAAATTAAATGAAGAAGTAAAACTTAAAATTCCATTAGCTGCATCATTTTTTCTAGAAACTAAAGAAATGTTTGGAACAACTGATGTTCTATTTTCTTGTCATGAACTTTGTAAAAAATTGTTTAAATCTCTATCAGAGATAGCATCAACACCTGAAGTATATAAATTACTTGGTAACATAGGGTTGTTAGATAAAGCATTATTTGTTAAGTTTCCACCAAACCCTGGAATTAAAATATAAAATGATTCCCATTGAACTGCACCACCTGTAGATGCAGTAGAAAACTGACTTACTGTAATTTGTAAAGCTAAAATACCATTTTTGTCCAAAAATTCTTCACTAACATTTTCAGTTGTAGTAGTTCCATCATCACCAGTCAAAACCCTTTGGTTAAAAGAAGGTAGTTGACTACTTACAGTTACTTTATAATCTGAAAGAGAAGTTGGAACATTACTTCCATCTCCTGCATTTTCATTATTTTGATAGTATTCAGAATAAGTAGATGTTGATCCTAAATTAAAAATTTTATACTTGTTATCACCAACAGTATTTCATTTTGTATTATCAACTCAAATTATATTTTCTATATTTGATTCAGAACCTACAGTAACTATATTTGATGGTAATCCGCTGTAAGTTGATAAAATATTTTTTGCATTTTCTTGTGCTTGCTCATCACTATTTGAAAAATTTGGAATTTTAATACCAATTCCTGACTCAGTTCCTTGATTTTCAGTACTATTATCAAGTAACTTCAACAAAGAATATCCTTGACTTGCAAAAGATGTATCTACTACAAAACCTGGAAAACTTTGACCATTAGAAAAAGCTTGTAAATTTTGAGACACAGAAGAAAGATTATGATTTTGTGAATTATCATTAATTAAAAAACCTGTTATTATGGGAGTAACAGCAAGAATTCCAAAAAGACCTTTTTTAAAGATTTTTTTTCTTTTTAACATATTTTTTTTAAACATAATAAAAATTGGTATTTTAAAGCAAAACTATATTATAAT
>JAIDMU010000070.1 GCA_029050415.1 Malacoplasma sp. | reverse complement strand
ATATTAAATGTGCTAATATAGTGTTGCACTTCAAATTTCACTCAAGGATAAAAAAAATGAGCATTAACTTGCTCATTTTTTTTATTTAAAAACTTTATTCAGAAAAATAAAAACCATTAATTGTTTTTAAATAAGATGGATTTTCTTTTGAACTAAAAAGTATTCTATATTTTCAAGTTCCATAGTAATTATATGGATATTTAGGAGTAGCTGAAAAGATATCAGTTACTTCAATGTTATATTGAGGAAAAGCTTTTTCTAATTCAGCTTTCACAATGTTATAAATAATTTTTTGGTTTTGATCAAAAGAACCAGCAGTTAAAGTACTATCAACAGATAGTAAACCATTTGTAACTCAAACATCTGGAATATTATCTGATGGAATTGATGAATTTAATTTTTTAATATCATTAAAATCATAAGTGCTTCCAACAACACCATCTTTTACATCTGCTTTACTTGAACATAATATTTTTATATCTCTATATCTAGCATCTGTTTTTCCATCTTCTCAATAGTGACCTTCAGTAGGTTTTACTAGTACAGAGAAATTAAATGAAACACCTTGGTAAATACGTTTAACATTACCTCATTTAACTGTGCTAAAATCACCAGCTGATTTAACTGGATAATATCTTTCAAGGTCTTTTACACCTTCTTCAAACATTGTTTTTTGATATTCAACACTTAAATCTTTTCATCATTGTCTAGTTTCATAACTATAATTTTGTTTATGTCAATCAAATCCAGGAGTTAAGAATCAACTTATGTTTTCTCAATTTAAGAATTGAGGTGGTCAAGCTACATATTGTGAACCTGGTTTAACTGTATAATAGTAATATCACATTCCCATATCAAATGCAGAATTAATAATTCAGTTAACAGAATAACCTGATTCAAGTCTAACAGTGTTTTGCTCATTTAAGATATCAAATGAAACTTTTACTGTACGTGTTTCAGTAGCAGAATTTGTATAAAAAGCTATACCAGATCAAGAATGTCCAGCTTTAGGAGTAGCTTTCATCTCAAATGTTTTATTTGCTAAATCTACAGAATTATCAACATATTGTAAATCAACATTTGCAAATTTGTAGTCTGAACCTACACCAACTGATTTAAAATCAGAAATCTTGTAATTTTTAAAATAATTTACAAATCATTTATTTATGTCACTTTTTGCATTGCTTGAATTAACATTTTCATATTTAATTGGTTCAGGAAAAACAACTTTGTTTGATACTTTAATTGGAATTGTAGCATCTGGAATAGCAGCAATACCATCACCCATTATTACTTTTATTGTTTTTTGTTCATTATTATTAGTATCTTTTCATATTGCATTACCAACTGGAACAACTTTTATTTCAAAAGAGTCTTTAGTAGCAGAGTTTTCAACATAAGAAACATTTACATTACTATATTCACTTGAATTTTTAAAGTTTCTAGTGAAATAATAGTAGTCATTTATTATGTTTGTATAAGATATATTTTTAAAATATTTGTTTAATTCAGTATTATTTGTAGAAGCAAATGTTTCTTGAAGTGTAAAAACATCTGATTCTGGTGCAGTAGCATAAGTAACTTCTGGTGTTGGGTCCACTGGATCAACTGGGTCAACAGGATCTACAGGGTCCACTGGATCAACTGGATCAACTGGGTCAACAGGATCGTCGGGGTCCGCGGGATGAAAAAGGTCACGCGGGGGGGGGGGGTGGGG
>JAIDMU010000007.1 GCA_029050415.1 Malacoplasma sp. | reverse complement strand
TTAACTATTTTTTTTTATTTTAAAAATAAAAATATTAAATTTATTTTTCTTTTTAATTTTTGTCCCACATTTTAAAAATTAAAAAAAAAAAAAAAAAAAAAAAAAAAAGTAGAAAAAATGTGTAATTTTAAATTATAAACCTGCTGAAATAATACAAAAACCTATAAATAAACAAGTATACAAAGAAGTAGTAATCATAAAAAATACTTTTGTTCTTTTAGATCTTTCAATTAAATACTCATTGTATTCTTCAATGTTAGAAACCCGATTAATTGAATAATCTAAATTACTATATGGTTCAGTAATTTTTAAGCGGTTTAGTTTAAAATGAATAGATAGTTTTTTAAAATTATACCTTGCATTCAAATTAAATCTTTGTCTTAATACAAGTCAAACTAGACATAAGCAAAAACTTATACCACTAGAAATAGCAAATGCATCTTTTCAATTTATTAATTCAACTGCAAAATTCCCAATTAAAGAAATAACTACAAAAACTAAAGTTATAAAAATAAATGGAACAATACCATTAGGATATTTTCCTTTTCTAATATCATCATCAACTTTAATATTTTTATTATCTAAACTGCTTTTTTTGTTAGCAGAAGGATAAAATGTTTGACCAGTTTTTAAAAAATCTTTGTTTTTTCTATTCATATATAAATCTAATAATACAATAGTGAATTAAAAAAAACTAAAAATAAGGGTAATTAAAAAGCAAAAGAAAAAATCTTTTGCTTTTTAAAATATATTCAAAATTCCAGTAATTAAGATATTAATTTTTCTACAGTTTTAAAAAGAGGTCCAAGTAAAAAAGCATGTGCTTGTTTTTCTTTTTCTGAAGCATCTTTTTTATTAAAATGAACATACATTAAACAAAAAATGTTAAAAAGTAACTCATTATTTTTAAAATAAAAAACTAATTCTTCTTTTGAATCATCACTCATAAATTTTTTTACAAGTTCTGCTAAATAAGCTTGTTGCTGCTTTCTTGGATCAGCATCTTTAGCATTGTCACCTAAAATTTGTACAGCTTCTAAAATTTGATTTTTATGTTCACAAGTATATGGATATTGTGAGTCTTCATGTACTTTTTTTAAAAATTCAATTTTTTCATCAAAAGTTTTATAACAATTTGAAAAAATAGTTGAAGCTTTATTTATCCCTTGTGAAACTTTTTCTTTGTGGTCCAAAATTTATCTCCTTGTTTTTGATAACAAAAAAATTTTATTATAAAAAGATAAAAAATTATATTCATTTTAACTAGATAGCATTTCATTTTTGTAATCATAAGTTTTTCTTTTCAATTTTTTTATAGAACTTTGAAGAGAAAATTAATTTTGCTAATTCAAATAAAATTGATGGCAGAAATGCAACAATAAAAGCAATCAAAAATAAATAACTATGATAAGGATCAATAAAACCACCAAATCCATTTTGTAATAGCAATCATTCACCAGTTTTTAATATTTGTCCTTCCATAAAAATGTATGCATTTGAATTAAAAATTTTATTAAGTTCAGGAATTAAAATTACAAGAGTAACCAATAAACCTGAAACAAAAAAGGATAAAACCATATACTTTGCATCATCTCATTTAACTTTAAAAATCGATTCTTTTGACATTAAATTAAACCCATTGAATGCTTGTGAAAAGGTTACAACAACAAATGCAGCTAAACTTCCAGCCATTTGCATATTAAAAATAAAATCATGAGTTATTACTTTATCTGAAAAACCATATTGTTTAACAATATCATTTAAAGACTCACTTTCAAAATTTTTAAAACAGTCAATCATTGCATTGTAATTGTAATCAACAAACAACCCAGCAACTGCATAAAACATTCCTAGTGCAAGTGCAGAATACAAAATTCCTTGAACTAATATTTTTACAAACATTTTTATATCAATTAAATTATTTTTGTTTTTTGGTGAGAACTCCATAACATAATCTTTTGATTTTTGTGCTCCTAAAGCAATTGATGGTAAACTTTCAGAAACTAAATTAATTCATAAAATTTGCAAAGCTGAAAATGGAGAGTAATGATAAATAAAGATACCTAAAAAAGTCACCAAAAAACTAACCATATTAATAGTAAACATTAATAACATTACTCTTTTTAAATTGTCTATAACTCCTCTACCTTCTTTAACAGCTTCAACAATTGTTGCAAAATTGTCATCTGTTAAAATCATATCTGCTGCTTGTTTACTAACTTCTGTTCCATTAATTCCCATTGCACACCCAACATCAGCAGCTTTTAATGCTGGTGCATCATTTACACCATCACCTGTCATTGCAACAATTTTGTTATGTTTTTGTCATGCTTTTACAATTCTAATTTTGTCTTCAGGAGAAACCCTAGCATAAACTGCAAAATCACTGATTTGCTTTTCAAAATCTTCATCAGATAATTTAGCAAGTTCATAACCTGTAATAACCAATTTATTTTCAGTTAAAATTCCAAGTTCAGTTGCAATTGCTTTTGCAGTATTTGCATGATCACCAGTAATCATAATTGGAGTAATTCCTGCTTTTTTAACTAATTCAATTGATTTTTTAACTTCAGGTCTTGGAGGGTCTTGAATCCCAAATAAAGCAAAAATATTTAAATCAGTTTCTAAACTTGAAACATTTTTAGGAAGAGTTTTTATTTTTTTACATGCAATTGCTAAAACTCTTAAAGCCATATTACTCATTTTTTCATTTTCAGTAAAAAAATTCTTATTAACATTTTTAGCAACTTTTGCTATTTCATCAAAAGCACCTTTTGTTATAACAATATACTCATTTCCAATTTTATGAACTGTAGTCATCATTTTTCTATCAGAATCAAATGGAATGTATTGTTCCCTAGGATATTTTTTTTGAATTTCTTCAAAATTCAAGCCTGTAGTAATTGCAGCATTAACTAATGATGTTTCAGTTGGATCTCCAACAATTATCCCATCATCATCATTTGCATCATTACAAAGTATTGCATATTCTAAAACATTCTTATTCTCTATTTTTAAAACATCTTCATAAGATTTTAATCCATCAAAAACTTTTACAACTTTCATTTTATTTTGAGTAAGTGTACCTGTTTTATCACTACAAATAATTGAAACATTACCTAAAGTTTCAGTAGTTTCAATCTTTTTAATTAATGCATTATGTTTAATCATTCTTTTAATACCTAATGAAAAAACCACAGTCATAATTGCAAATAAACCTTCAGGAATAACTGCAATTGCTATTGATACACCTAATTTAAAACCTGTTGCTCAAGTACTAGCAATATTATTAACATTGTTAACATAGCAAATTCATAAAATAAAAGCTAAAACAACTACAACAAATGCAATAATTCCCAAAATATTACTAAGTTTTTTAATTTTTTTCTCAATTTTTGATGTCTGTTCCCCAGCATTTTGAATTAAATTAGCAATTTTCCCAATTTCAGTATTCATCCCAGTAGAAACAACTAATACCTTTGCTTTTCCATTAATTACATTTGTTCCAGAATAAACAAAGTTCAATCTATCAGCAATTGGGGTATTTTCATCAAAAATAAAATCAGCTTTTTTTTCAACTGCTAAAGATTCACCAGTTAAAACTGATTCTTGAGTTTTAAAAGATGTACATTCAATAATTATTCCATCTGCTGGTACAGAATCACCAGCTTCTAAAATCATTATATCCCCTGGAACTAATTGATCTGAATTGATAATATCAAAATCAGCATTTCGATATACTTTTGCTTTTGCAATAATCATTTTATTTAATGAATCTATTGCTTTTTCTGATTTTGCTTCTTGAACAGCCCCAAAAATACAATTAATCATTACTATTGCAAAAATAATAAAAGGTTCAACTTTTTCTATTATTCTTTCAACATCAGTTTTTCCAATATCAGTTGAAAAAGTTGGAACAAAAGCAATTAATAAAGAAATTATTGCAGCTATTAACAACAAAATAATCATTGGATTTTTAAATTGCTCTAAAATTCTTGTAATGAATTTTACTTTTTTCTTTTCAGCAATTTTATTAAAACCATAAATTTTTAATCTTTTCTGGACCTCTTCAGTAGTCAGACCATCATTTAAATTAGACTTAAGTTTGGAAAAAGATTCACTAAGATTTTTGTTCATTTATTTATTAACCTAATTAAAAAATATATAAATTTTAAATTCCTTTAGTTAAAAACTAAAAAAATAATAATTATTTATAACACTTTTATTTGTTTTATTTCAAAATTAATTTAAAATTATAACAAATTAATTTAAATCCTAATAATTCGGTGATAAAAAAATATGGAAAATTCAATAACAGTTGTTCTAGTATTAGTTGTGTTTCTTTTCTTGTGAATAGTAGCAATTTCAACAATTTGATTTTTTTCATCGAATACTAACTTTGCTAAGATAAAAGAAAATGTTAAAAAAAGATTTAACCAAAAAAAAATAACAGAACAAGAAAGAGAAAATTTTATTTTTAATCTTGCAGAAACTTTGATGAGATTAAGTGACAAAAAAATTGGTGCTTTAATAATATATGAACAAAGAAACTCTTTAAGTATTTATGAAGATTCAGGTTTTAAAATAGAATCAAAGTTTGATATTGAATTTGTTATTGCTGTTTTCTCAAATAAAAAAGCTTCTTTTCATGATGGTGCATTAATAGTTTCTAATGCAAACATAAAAGCAATTTCTTGTTATGTTCCTATTACTAAAGAATCAAATTACTCAAAACATGGTGCAAGACACCGTGCTGCTTTGGGTATATCTGAAATAACTGATTCAATTTCTTTTGTTGTTTCAGAAACCACTGGTAATATTTCATTTGCAAAAAAAGGTGAATTAAACTCTTTAGGTAAAACAAGAGAAGAAATAGATGAAAATTTAAAAAGATTAATTTAAATAAAATGTTACAATCTATTAGTATGTTAATAGATTGGAGACGTACTCAAGTGGTTAAGAGGGCACCCTGCTAAGGTGTTAGATCGGTTTCCGGTGCATGAGTTCGAATCTCATCGTCTCCGCCATTTATGATTAATAAAAAAGATGAACATTTAATAAAAGGTTCATCTTTTTTATTTTTTATTCAAAATTTCTTTAAATAATTTTGTAACAACAGTTGGATTTGCTTGACCATTTGTATCTTTCATCACCATTCCAATAAAAAATTTTTCAACTCTCTCTGGTCTGTCATTATATTGACTAAGCATTTTTTCATTTTCAGAAATATATTTTTCTAAAATAGGTTTTAAAATTTTTTCATCAACAATTTGTTTAAAATTATTTTCTTCAATAATTAAATCAATTTCCTTATTAGTTTCAATAAGAATTTTTAAAATTTCTTTTGCTTGTTTGGCATTAATTGTTTCTTTTTTTATATATAAAATAACTTTAAGTAATTGATTTATTAAAAATTCATTAGTGTCATTT
>JAIDMU010000069.1 GCA_029050415.1 Malacoplasma sp. | reverse complement strand
GATCAATAGAATCAAAAAATGATATATCAAATATTTTATATTGTGTTAATAATTTAAATATTTTGTTAATTGATTATAATAATCATTTTAAGTTATCTACTGATTCTTTTAAAATGGATAACAATTTTGATGGAATTAATAATTACAGATGACTTGAATGAAGTAAAGTTAATTTATTGAAATATCCAAACATAAATTCAATGTGAATTTTAAAAAAAGCAAGATATGACAAAGAAAATTTTTACTGAATTATTAGTTTATTAAATAATGATTATTTATGAGTTCAACAAAAAGGAGAAAATTGAGGATTTTTCTTTATTGCTAATAAAGAAAGTAAACCAAAAAAATCTTCTTCTTTGTTTTTCTTAAATAAAAGTTTAATAAAATAAATTTTAATTAAAATAGATTTAGTTATAGAATTTTAATTTAGCAAAATAAAGGAACTAATATGGAAAATAAATATAATTCTAGAGACTATATAATAGTTAAGGGTGCAAGAGAAAATAATTTAAAAAATATTGATATTGTTATTCCAAAAAATAAGTTTGTAGTAATTACAGGATTAAGTGGGAGTGGAAAATCTTCTTTAGCATTTGATACTATTTATGCTGAAGGTCAAAGAAGGTATTTAGAATCACTTTCTTCATATGCTAGACAATTTTTAGGTGGTAATGAAAAACCAGATGTTGATTCAATTGAAGGTCTTTCACCAGCTATATCAATTGATCAAAAAACAACTTCACATAATCCAAGAAGTACTGTTGGAACTGTTACAGAAATTTATGATTATTTAAGACTGTTATTTTCTAGAATTGGTAAACCATATTGTCCAAATGGCCATGGTATTATTTCAACTGTTTCTATTAAACAAATGGTAGATACAGTTTTTCAATATGAACAAGGATCAAAAATCCAAATTTTATCTCCTATTATCAATCAAGAAAAAGGAACTTTTAAAAACAAAATTGAAGAATTAAAAAGACAAGGTTATTTAAGACTTAGAATTGATGGCAGTATCTATTCATTAGATGATGAAATAGAATTAGAAAAAACTAAAAAACATAATATTGATATTTTAATTGACAGAATTATTTTAAATGAAGATACAGTTACAAAAAGCAGAATTTATGATGCAATTGAAAAATCAATTAAAGAATCAAAAGGAAAAGTTGTAATTTTAATTAATGAAAAAGAATTGTTTTTTTCATTAAATCATGCTTGTGATGTTTGTGGATTTTCAATTCCAGAATTAGAACCTAGATTTTTTTCTTTTAATTCTCCAATTGGTGCATGTAAAGGATGCAATGGAATAGGTTTTAATTTTTTACCTGATAAAGAAAAAATTGTTCCAAATCCTAATCTCTCTTTGAATGAAGGTGCTGTTGCATATTTTAAAAATGTGATGATAGCTCCAACATTTGATTTAAAAAAAGAAATGCAAATTTGAAAAGACCATAATGTTGATTTAAACAAACCTTTTAAAAATCTAAGTAAAGAAGAAAAAAATGTAGTTTTTTATGGCGATGAAGAAATTGATGAATTAAAAGTTGACATTGATAAAAAATCAATTTATTCAAGTACTGGATATTTCTATAGAGGTGGAATAGCTAATTTAATTATGAGACGTTTCACTGAAACATCTTCTGAAAAAGCTAGAGAATATTATGAAAAATTTATGTCTAATTTAAATTGTCCAGTTTGTAATGGTCAAAAACTTTCAATTGAAGCTTTATCAGTAAAAATTAACGAAAAAAACATTATTGATTTAACTGAAAAAAATATTAATGATTTAATTAACTTTTTCATTGAATTAAAATTAGATGAAACTGATAAAAAAATAGCTAACTTAGCATTAAAAGAAGTTATTGATAGACTTTCATTTTTAGAAAATGTTGGTTTAGATTATTTAACTCTTTCCAGAAATGCTTCAACATTATCTGGAGGAGAATCACAAAGAATAAGATTAGCAACACAAATTGGATCATCTTTAACAGGAGTTTTATATGTTTTAGATGAACCATCAATTGGATTACACCAAAAAGATAATGAAAAATTAATAAATACTTTGAAAAAAATGCGTGATTTGGGAAATACTTTATTAGTAGTAGAGCATGATGAAGATACAATGAGAGCATCAGACTATTTAATTGATATTGGTCCAAAAGCAGGTGATAATGGAGGTGAAGTTGTAGCTTGTGGAACTTTAGATGAAGTCTGCAAAGTTAAAAATTCTATTACTGCTCAATATTTAAGTAAAAAATTAAAGATAGAAATTCCTAAAAAAAGAAGAGTTGGAAATGGCAAGACAATTGAATTAATAGGTGCAACAGGTAATAATTTAAAAAATGTTTCTGTTACCTTTCCACTTAATAAATTAATAGCCATAACTGGAGTATCAGGAAGTGGGAAATCAACTTTAATTAATGAAACTTTAATTAAAGGAATAGAAAAAAAACTAACTAATCCTTTTGAAATTACTGCTCCTTTTAAAGATATAAAAGGATTAAAAAATGTAGACAAAGTAGTTAAAGTTTCACAAGATCCAATTGGTAGAACACCTAGAAGCAATCCTGCTACCTATGTTTCAGTTTTTGATGATATAAGAGATTTATTTGCTAATACTAAAGAAGCAAAGGCTAGAGGATTTTTAAAAGGAAGATTTTCATTTAATGTAACTGGGGGAAGGTGTGAAAATTGTAGTGGTGATGGACTAATCAGAATTGAAATGCATTTTTTACCAGATGTTTATGTTAAATGTACAGATTGTAATGGAAAAAAATATAATGAAGAAACATTGCAAGTTTTATACAAAGGCAAATCTATTTATGATGTTTTAGAAATGTCAGTTTTAGAAGCAAGAGATTTCTTTTATGAAATTCCAGAAATTAAAAGAAAATTAGATTTAATGATAGATGTTGGTGTTGATTATTTAAAGCTTGGTACACCTTCAACACATTTATCTGGTGGAGAAGCACAAAGAATTAAATTAGCTAAGTATTTACAAAAAAGAGCAACTGGAAAAACTATTTATGTTTTAGATGAACCAACAACGGGATTACATACTCATGATATTGCTAAACTAATAGAAGTTTTAAATAGAATAGTGAATAATGGAGATACTGTGATTGTTATTGAACACAATTTAGATTTAATAAAAACAGCTGATTATGTTGTTGATTTAGGACCAGATGGTGGAATTAATGGTGGTCAAGTTGTAGCATATGGAACACCTGAAGAAATAGTTGATAAAAAAGCTGTATCATATACAGGTTTGTTTCTAGAAAAGGTTTTAAATGAATAATATTGAAAAAAAATTATTATTTAAACTAGATTATTTACCAATTGGTGCTCACTACAATAATTTGCGTTATTTTTTTAAAAAAGAAGTATGACAAGTAATAGTTGCAAATGTTAGAGAATTTAAAAAATACCAGTGTGAATTTTGTAAAAAACAGTTTAATTTTGAAAATTCTAAAAGTTTAAAATATCTTCATTGTCATGAATTGTGAAATTTTAACTATGAAAAAAAATGACAAATTTTAAAGGATTTGCTTTTACTATGTAACAATTGTCATAATTGTCAACACATAAATTTTGCACATTTAAAAAACAAGCAAGATCAAACATTTACACATTTTAAAAAAGTTAATAAATTAACAGATGTTGAGTTTAATGAATTAAAAAGAAATAATTTACTTTTTAGAAAAAATTATGAAGATAAAAAAACAATTTCACGAGATGAACTAGACAAAGTTGATGTTTGATTTTTTAAAATGGAGTGTGATTTAGAATCAATTTTTATAAATAAAATTTATGCAAAAAAAATACAGGATTTTTTATATCAAATTTCAAAAATTAATTAAATATTTATTTTTTATTTTTTTAATATTTTTTTACTTTATACTTTAAAATTTACTTAATAATTTAGTTTTATTTAATTTCATGAAAAAAATCGATAACTTAGTAGGTACTACATATTTAAACAAATACAAAATAATTAAATTACTTGGAACAGGTGGAATGAATTCAACTGTTTATTTAGCAGAGAATGTTAATTATGATGAGGGTAGTACTCACTATTTAGAAAAATTTAAGTATGTTGCATTGAAATTTATTAAAAGAACTTTAGATACAACAGCAGATAATTGGGCAAAAATTTTGGATGAAAAAGTAACAATTGGTAGATTGATGGATAATCCATATATTGTAGAACTTGAACTTTGTTTTCCAAGTTCTACAACAAGCAATTCTATTGTGTTTTCAATGGAATATGTCGATGGTCCTTCACTTAAAAGTTTAATAAGAAGTAGGGGTTGCTTATCAATTGTTGAAGCTCTATCTATTTTTAAAAAAATAATTTTAGGTGTAGACTATATGCACGATAGAGAAAGAGCAATTATTCACCGTGATTTAAAACCTGAAAATATTTTGTTGTCTAAAGATTTGCTAGATGTTAAAATTTCAGATTTTGGTGTTTCTTCAGTTGTACAAAATATTGATGATAATAACTATAATATTTTGTCAAATGAAGCAGATGTTTTTGGTACTATTCCATATATATGTCCAGATGTTATTAGTTTAGATAAGTCTAAACCAAAAGTTACCAAACAATTCGATTTTCATGCTTTGGGTATTATTTTTTATGAAATGATTGTTGGTGAAAAACCATTAGAAATTGAAAATGAAATGGACCCAACTGTTATTTCTTATTTTAAAAAATATGATATTACTCCTTTAAAGAAAATAAATCCAAAATTTTTAAATCAAATAGAAAATATGTTTTTAAAATTAACAGCTTCAAAGCCTAATGATATTAAATACAGATATGATGATTGTTTAGAAATTATTGCTGATATAGAAAAAATAGAAAGAGTTATTTCTGGTAAAGACAAAGAAGAACCATTATTAATTAGCACTTCTAAAAGAAATTACCAATTAGTTTCAACTTTTAAATTAAGTGATAAAGAATTTTTTTTAAAACCTTTATTTAAAAAACCTATTTTTTGAATTTTTTGTTCAACTTTTTTATTATTTTTTATTTTATTAATAGCTTCTTTAATTGTTAATTTTGGTTAAAGTGAATGATAAAATATGCAAGGTAAAGTGCTTTTTAAGATTGCAAATAGTTTTTTATTAAATGATTTTGAAAGTAAAGAAAAAATTAAGGCTGTAATAAGAAAAAAAACAAAATCACAATTTACTATTTTAGTTGGTGATAATGTTATTTATGAAAAAGATAAATATGAAGGTTTTGTTATTGAAAAAATTTTAGAAAGGAATAATTTTTTAATAAGACCTAAAGTTGCGAATGTTAATGCAGTTTGTATAGTTTTTTCTGTTAAAGAACCTGAATTTAGTTCATATTCTTTAAATAAATTTTTAGCTTTTTATGAATCTAGAAATGTAGATTTTGTTCTAATTTATTTTTCTAAAATGGACTTATTAAATAATGATGAACTAAAAAAAATGAATGAAATAATTTTAGAATATAAAAAAAATAATTACATTATTTTCACTTCTAATGAAAAAAATATATGTAAAAAAGAAATCTTAAAATTGGTAAAAAATAAAACTATGTGTTTTGCAGGTCAATCTGGGGTTGGTAAGTCTACATTGATTAATTATTTAGTTCCTGATTTGCATTTAAAAACTCAAGAAATTTCTAAATCATTAAATCGAGGTAAACATACTACAACAAGTTCTTTTGTTTTTCCTTTTAATGAAGGTTTTATTGTTGATACACCAGGGTTTAGCTCTTTAGATTTGAATATGTCACAATTAGAATTAGCAAATGCTTTTACTGATTTTAGAAAAAATGCAATTTATTGCAAATTTAAAAATTGTTTACATTTAAACGAAATAAATTGTCATATAAAAAGTTTGGTAAATGCAAAAAAAATATATCATCAAAGATATTTAGACTATCAAAAAATGATGAGTGAAATCAAAAAATAAATTTTTAATTTTTTAATTAATTATTGGTATAAAATTTTTTTATTATTTATGAAAACAATAAATTTAGAAGAAATCAAAGAATTTTTATCTTCTCCTGAAATGCTTGAAAAGAAAGTTGAACTTTTAGGTGTTTCAGATATATTTGAATTTAAAATAAGTGATTCTTTATCACAAAAAACTATTCAAGCAAAAGTTAATAATTTTGATGCAAGTTTTATTATTAGTAATGAAATTATTTCAGAATATAATTGCAGTTGTGAGATATATTTATCTGCTAAAAAAATATGTGAACATATTTTTTGTTTAATTGAAATATATAACCAATATGTTAGATACATAGTTAATAAATATGAAGATGTTAAAGATGTAAGTTTTGAAATTGCACCCATTATTTTAGAACAGGAAAATGGTACAAAAAAAATAGTAATTGAATTTTACTTTAATTGTAATTACAAAAAGTTTTTTGTTTCTAATGTTAAAGATTTGTTTTCTCATGAAGATAAATATTATTTTTTTCCTCTATCTTTTTTTCAAAAAAATCAAATTGATTATGATTCATCAATAAAAATTGAAGAACTTAAAAAAATGATAAATTCTAAAAAAATTATTTTTGAAAAAAATCAAATAGTTATTGATATTAACGAAATAGGAGATTGATTAGATTTTTTTAATAAACTTAATATTACTTTTTTTTATCAAAATAACTTTACATGAAATATTACTAACTATTTTTTAGATGGAGTTAATTATGAATTTGAAGAACAATGTAAATCTAGTGTTAATAATAAAAGAAAATATAGTTTAAAAATGAATAAAGAATTTTCTTTTTTTAGTATTTCTTCAAACCAACATGTTTTTTTATTTTGTCATTTAAAATCAAAATCAACTATCAATATTTATAAATATGATATTGATAAAATTTTAGCTGTTAATGATTTTTGTGAATTTGTTAATAAGCAGCTTTCAAAAAATAATTTTTATAAACTTTATTTAGCGATAAAAAAACTCTTTTCAAATTATGAAAGAATTATTGAATATTTATTCATAATAAAAAATAATATTTCTAAAACAGATCCTGTTTTACAAATAAAAATTTATTTTGACAAAATTTTAAATGTGTTGGTTTCAAAACTTTCTTTTTTATATGGAGAAATTGAATATCCATATAAGGAAAATGAAGATAATTATATTAAAAGAGAAAGATTTTTAGAACAAAAATTATTAGAACCTATATTGAATTTTTTTAATTATTACAATATAGAATTTAAGGTTTTTGAAATTATTGATCACCAAAAATATTTAGAATTTATCGAGTGATCTAGAAAAGTAATAAATAATGATTTATATGAAGTTAAATTTTCTGAGGATTTAATTTTTAAACCAAAAAGTAAAAAAGAATTCAAAATTAATTCATCTAGTTTCGAAAATAATTTTTTAAAAATAGATTGACATATTGATGGTTTCACAAAAGAAGATATGCTAAAAATAATATCTTCTTATCAGCAAAAAATTAAATATGTTACTTTATCAAATAATAAAATAATTAATTTAGAATTAGAGATAGATTTTGATAAATTAAAAGATGAATTAAAACTTTTAAATACATCAGTTGATGAAATAAATAGTGGATCTTTGTTAGTTAATAAATTAAATAGTAATTATTTTTTAGAAAATTTTGAATTTGAAAACAAAGATGAATTAAAGCAACACTATGAAAAATTGTATGGTGATAATAATGATTTTGTTAAAAATGAATTACCAGATAATTTAAAAAAGATTTTAAAAAATTATCAAGTTACTGGCTATTTGTGATTAAAAAAATTAATTTATTTACAAGCTGGTGGTATTTTGGCTGATGAAATGGGACTTGGAAAAACCATTCAAACACTTTCACTTTTAGCTGATATTTATTTTAATAAAAAAACTAGTTTACCAAGTCTAGTTGTTTGTCCAAGTTCACTAGTTTATAACTGACAAAAAGAATTTAATCAATATGCACCATATTTAAAAATAGCTATTATTGATGGAAATCAATCAGAAAGATTGAGTATTTTAAATAGAATTAATGAATATGATGTAGTTGTTACAAGCTATCATTTACTTAATAAAGATTTGGAATTGTATAAAAATATTGAATTTTATGTTCAAATTCTTGACGAAGCGCAAAAAATAAAAAATCATTACACTCAATTTTCAAAAGATTCAAAATCAATCAATTCAAAACACAGAATTGCTTTAACTGGAACTCCAATAGAAAATAATTTACTAGAACTTTGAAGTATATTTGATTATTTGATGCATAACTT
>JAIDMU010000068.1 GCA_029050415.1 Malacoplasma sp. | reverse complement strand
ATATATATAACTTAAATTATTGATTAGGGATTCTGATTAAAAGTAGGAGAAAAAATGAAGGAAATAAAAAAAGCTTTAACTTTTGATGATGTTTTATTAAAACCTCATTATTCTGAAGTTTTACCAAAAGAAACTGAAGTTAATGTTGTTTTGAGTAATAAATTTGAAATGAATATTCCAGTATTTAGTGCAGGTATGGATACAGTTACTGAAATTGATATGGCATTTAATATGGCATTAAATGGTGGGGTTGGAGTGATTCATAAAAATTTATCTATCTCAAAACAGGCTAATATGGTTAAACAAATTAAACATATTAAAAATGGCTTGTTTTGATCAATTATGGCATTTGAATCAACAAATAAAATTGAAACTATCAAAACAAAAATTTTTGATGAATATTTAGATGATTGTATTTTTGTAACTGTTAATGGAAATATTGTAAATATAGTTTCAGTTGAAGATTTAGAAAATAAAAAAATTAATTTTGATTCTAATTTGGAATCATTACCAAGAAACAAATTAGTTTTAGCAAAAGATTCAAATAGTTTAGAAGAAATCCTTGCAATGATGGAAGAAAACAATGTTAATTATGTTCCAATAATTTCTGAATCATCCAATGGTTTGGTTGCTGTTGCAAAAAAGAAATGATTAGTACCATATTTAGAGGCAAAAAACCAATTATTAGATACCAAAGGAAAATTAAAAGTTTTAGGAGCGGTTGGAGTTGCTGAAGATAGCCTTGAAAGAGCTAAAATGTTAATTGCAGCAGGAGCGGATGGTATTGTTATTGATAGTGCTCATGGTCATTCAAAAAAAGTAATTGATTTAATTAAAGACATTAAAAGAAATTTTCCTAAGATATTTTTAATTGCTGGTAATGTTGTTACAAAAGAAGGTGTTAATGACTTACATAAAGCTGGTGCTGATGTGATAAAAGTTGGTGTAGGCCCTGGTTCAATTTGTACAACAAGAATTGTTTCTGGTGTTGGTGTTCCACAATTTAGTGCTATTTTAGAATGTGCTGAAGCTGCAAAAAAATTAAATATTTCTATAATTGCAGATGGTGGTATTAAAACTTCTGGTGATATAACAAAAGCATTAGCTGCAGGTGCTAATGCTATTATGTTGGGTGGTTTATTAGCAGGATCTGATGAATCACCATCAAACAAAGTAGTTAGAGACGACAAAATTTATAAGCAATATCGTGGAATGGGTAGTATTGCAGCAATGAAAGCTGGAAGTTCTGATCGATATGGTCAAGAAGGTATTAAAAAATTAGTAGCAGAAGGAGTGGAAGGATTAGTTCCTTATACTGGGCCAGTAAAAGACACTTTATTTAACTTAATTGGTGGTTTAAGAAGTGGTATGGGATATCTTGGTGCAAAAACTATTGAAAAACTTCAAGAAAATGCTGAGTTTATTGAACAGTCTTTTAATGGTTTAAAAGAAAGTTCTCCTCATTCAATTATTAATTTAAATCAAAAATTTTCAAAATAACATAAAATTTTATTATACACAAAAATTTAGCTCAATAGTTGAATTTTTTTAAAAAATATTGTTTAATCTTATTGTGGTGGCAAAAACTGAAAGAGTGAAAGTAATCTTTCTAACACTGTAAAACATGTTATTATCCGGACTCTAGGTAAAGTAGGTTTAAAAATAGGTAATAGTAGTCGAGTGAAAATCCTATTTAGGTATCCATATAAGTTTTTTGGTCAGGAAACTTATCTGTGCAGCGCAGCACAATACCTTATTTTCGATGAAAGCTGAAAGAGTACTTAGACTTAGCTGAATGACTAAAATTATGGTAAGGTTTGGTTTAATAGCTTATAAGGTTTTGGAAACCATAGTTATTTTGGGTTTACTTTGAGGTAAACCCCTTTTATTTCAGGTAAATTTTATTAAACTATATGGATGCCATATAGTTTTTTTATTTCTGTTTTTTTAATCTAATATGCTACATAAAACATAATTATAAAAATACGATAGTTAAATTTTTTTCAAGAATTAGATTAGACTTGTAAAAAGTCTTTAAAAAATAAATTTGTTTGTTTTATTTTTTGGGGAAAATAAAAAGTGCTTATTGCTAAACACTTTTCGGCGAAGGGCACAGGTCCCTGTTGCCTTCATTTATTATTATATTAAAAAAATAATATAATATAAAGGTTAATATCTATTTTTTTATTGAGGAGTAAGCAGTGAATAGAAAAGATAAAGTTTGAAAATATTATTTTGGTGATTGTACTAAAGCAGTAGATGCTTTTGGTGTAGAAATTTTTAAAGATAGATATGTAGACGAAAACATTAATGCATCTAAAATGAAAGGGTATTGAACAATTGATCATATATTCCCACTAAATCCATCTGATGATAATGTAATCAATAGAAAAGGATCTAACTCTATTTATAATCTTCAACCACTTAGTTTTACCTCTAACCAAAAAAAAGGTTCTCGTTTAAATGGTAAAGTTGGAAATGTAACTTATGCTGTAAAAATTATTGAACAAATTAATAATAGCGTTGTAGGTAAAATGATGATTAAAGTGGATGATATATGATACTGAGCATATGAATAATAAAATTATTGACAATAAATATTTTCTTTTTGAAAAAAACAATATAAATAAAAGACTAAAAGTAATTAAATTTTATTTAAA
>JAIDMU010000067.1 GCA_029050415.1 Malacoplasma sp. | reverse complement strand
CTAAACGAACAGAAACATGATTAAAATTAATATTTTTATTCAACATTATTAATGAAACTAAAAAACTTATTTTATTGTATGAAAAAATACATTTTAAATAACAAAAAAATTATGAACAATAAAAAAAGATGTAGTTGAGCAAAAACTAAACACTATATAAAATATCATGATCTATTTTGAGGAAAACCAAATCATGATGAAAATTATCTTTTCAAATTACTATGTTTAGAAACACAAAGTGTTGGATTAGGTTTTAGTGTTATTTTAAGTAAAGAACAAGAATATGAAAAAGCTTTTGATTTTAATGACATAAAAAAAATAAGTCAAATGAATGAAAATGACATTGATAAAATAATGAAGCAACATAATGTCATTAAATATAAAGCAAAAATTAAAGCAATTATTTTAAATGCAAAAGCATATTTTAATTTAGTAAAAGTTTATAGAAGTTTAGATAATTATCTATGAAGCAAAACTAATTTTAAAATTTTAAAAAACAAACCATCAACAACAGAAAATGATTTATCAAAAAAAATAGCAAAAGAACTAAAAAAATTCGGGTTTAAATTTATTGGATCAGTAACAGTTTTTTCATATTTACAAGCAATTGGAATATATGATGACCATGAAAAAAATTGTTATCTAAATACAAATAAAAAAATGAAGTAATTAAAACTTCATTTTTAATCAATATCTTGAAAGTCATTTAAACTATCAAAATCATATTCATCTTCTAATTCACTTTCAAGATTATCATCATTAATAACTTGTTGTTTTTCTTGTTCAGGTTCTTCAATATCTATTTGAATAGTTTGATTTGTCATTTCCTGAACTGGTTCTTGTTCATAAATTATAGTTTCACTAACAAGCTCTTCAGGTTGATGATTTTCTATAAATTCTTGTGATTGGTTTTCTTCATTATATTGAGTTTCTGATAAATCAGGAGAAACTGTTGTTTCAACAGAAATAGGTTCAACTACAGTTTCAACAAGTTTAGAAATATATTGAGTTTTTGATGGATTAAAAATTCCAACAGATGCTTCTTTATCAACTAAAACTGTTACATTTGGGTGAGATTTAAGTAAACATGTAGGAACTGTTTTGTCATAATCTTTTGTATAAAATAATTTTTGTAAAGTACTTGATACATTTGCTCCAAAACCTACAATAAAAACTTTTCTTGCTTTTAAAATTTGGTCAATTCCTAAAGTTGCACAAGAAATAGGTAAACTTTCTTGAATTCCACCAAATTCACCTAGAATATTTTCTTTAATATTAGGGTTTAAATAAATTCCTTTAGAAGATAAAGAATTTGGATCAACTACATCATTAAAAACCAAAGACCCATTTGGTTGCATTTTTAAAACAATGACATCTAATCCATCAGCAGCATCAATTTCTGAGTCATAGTTTGTAAAAATATTATTATTGAATTCACGAAATCTAATTTCATTTAAAATTGGATGTAAATTAGATATATCAAAATCAACTTGACTAAAAAAAACACTTTTAAGAATTTCTTCAGACGATTGAGTTGGAAAAGATTCTCAAGAATTAGAGTCAAAAATGTAATCATCAGTCATAAAGAAACTAACATTTCTAAAAGAAACTCTATTATTTAAAAAATCCTCTTTTAATTTATTAAACAAATTATAAAAATCTGTTCTAGACTCAATTGATAAATTTAATTTAGGTTGCAAACGAATATACTTTACAATTTCAGAACTTAGATAATTTTCAATTACATCTAAACTTTCAAAAACCATAAAATTAATATTTCTATTACTAATTGAATTCACCATAAACTCCTATAAATAGATAAACTTGTGTACTATAATTTATAAAAAACTACAAAGGGTAGTAAAAAACAATTTGTATTTTCAGAAATAGAAAAATATAAATTCAACTAAAATTATGAAAATACATATCATATATA
>JAIDMU010000066.1 GCA_029050415.1 Malacoplasma sp. | reverse complement strand
AAATTGTTTCTATTTTAGTTGTTACAGTTATATTGGCTGGATTTATAATTTATTACTATTTTTCAATAAAAAAATTAGATCCAAGAAATCCTCCAAAAGGTTTAGCCTTTTTTATATTTAATTTAATTTCATATTTTAAAAACTTAGTATATGATGTTTTAGGAAAAAATTTTGTTAAATATACACCATATCTTTTAACAGTTTTTGTCTATATACTTACATGTAATATTATTAGTGTTATTGGTTTTGAAAATCCAACAGCTTTAACTACTGTAACATTTGCATTAGGATTAGGTACAACATTAGGTTCTATTATTATAGGAATAAGGTACCAGAAAAGCAGTTATTTTTATAAGTTTTTATTTAAGTTTTATATAAAATCAAAAAAAACAAATAAAAAAATAATGATACCTTACTTTTTAAATCCTTTTGGTGTTGTTGAAATAATTACACCATGAATTTCTATTTCTTTAAGACTTTGAGCTAATATCCTTTCTGGAGCTTTAATAATTACATTATTTTATGCAATTCCTATGGTTTTTTTTCAAAGAGATCCAACAGTTTATTCAGCAGGTCCAGAAATCATTTTATTCTCTTTTTTTGCTATTCCAATTCATGGTTTTTTAGATTGACTAGTTGGTTGCATACAAGCTTTTGTTTTTGTTATTTTAACTATGTGCTATTGAAACAACGCTTCTGAATTAGAAGATGAAATTCCAATAGTTAAAAAAATTAAGAAAGAAAAAAATTCATTATTAGAGTTACAGAACTCTGCAGAAATAAGAGGTAAAGCTAATGTTAACTTAATTAATGAAGGTAGCATTTAAAAGTAATTCATAAAAAAATAAAAAAATAATAAAAAGTATTAATATTAATAGGTAGTTATTATTACCTCATAAATAATTATTAACTAAACTTAATTAATAAGGAGATATGTATGTCTGATAGAGCATATGCATTTTTGGGTGCTGGATTAGCAATGTTTGCTATTTTTGGTATTGGTTGAGGTCAAGGTGTAGCAGCAGCAAAATCCCTTGAAGCAATAGCAAGAAACCCTGAAGTAACTTCAAAAATAAGAAGTCAGTTTATTTTATCTGCTGCAATTGTAGAAACAGGAGCTTTATATTGTTTTATTATTGCAATTTTACTTGTTTTTGTTGCAGGATAATTTTTAAAGATAAAAGAGGAAAATTATGGAAATATTAAATCAAGTTTTGAATGGGGTTGAATTTATATTTAAAGAAAGCGCAATTCCAGATAATTCAGCAATAATTAATCAGATTTTTCCTAATCTTTATGTTTTTATAGCCCACACTATTTCGCTTATTTTTTTAATAATTTTGGTTGCAAGATTGGCTTGAAATCCAACTAAAAAATATATTGAAAATAGAACAAAAGAAATTCAAAGTCAATTAGATGCAGCAGACAAAGCAAGATTAGAAAGTGAAAAAAATTTAGAAATTTCTAAAATAAAATTGCTTGAATCTAAAAGTACTGCATCACAAATTATAGAAAATGCACAATTAGAAAGTGAACAAAAAATAAAAAAATTAGAGAAAGAGTCATTAGATAAAGTTAATCACATTGAAAAAGAAGCAATGTTAAAAATAAAAAAAGAAGAAATTGATTTAGAAAAAAGAATGAATTTAGAAGTATCTAAATTAGCTTTAGAAACTGCTGAAGTTTTTTTATCAAAAAAAATTGATAATGAAGAAAATAAAAAAATAATTAATGATATAGTTGAAGATTTAACATCAAGAATTATTTCTTCAAAACAAAGATAAATATCTGAAGGTGATGATATGAAAGAAAAAAATCATGTAGATCATTATGCAAGTGCTTTGTATTCAATCTGATTTGATTTGAATGCAAGAGATAAAATAACTTTCACTTCATCAGCCAAAGATATTTATTTTTCACTTAAAAATAATTATGAAATAGTTAATATTTTGAATTCAAATATTATTTTTTTAGATGAAAAAAAAGAAATTTTAGAAAAAATTTTTTATGATTTAAAATCATTAGAT
>JAIDMU010000065.1 GCA_029050415.1 Malacoplasma sp. | reverse complement strand
TACTAATAGATTTGTTAAATTCTATAAATCATTTAATCCAAATGACGAAATTATTGAAGTGGATTTAAATGATTTGCCAATGGCACAAATTACTTTAAATCGCAGTAATATGAAAAATTTTTTTAATGAAAAAGATTCAGATTTTTATATCAATCAATTAAAATCTGTTAATAAAATTATTTTTGCTTGTCCAATGACTAATTTTAATATTTGTGCTACTGCAAAAAATTATTTAGATCATGTTTTGGTTGCAAATAAAACATTTTCTTATAAGTATTCAAAAAAAGGTGATGCAATTGGATTGTTATCTCATTTACAAGTTCAATTATTAACTTCACAAGGTGCACCTTTAGGGTGATACCCTTGGGGAAATCATACAGAAAACCTAAAGGGTACTTGAGAATTTATGGGAGCAAAAGTGTTTGATCCAATTTTAGTTGATGGAACTAAAATTCCAGAAAATTCTTCTAAAACTCCTTCACAGAGAATAGATGAATTTGAAGAAAAAATTAAAAATGCTGCAAAATTATTTGCTTCATCTGCTCCAAAAGAATTTAAACCACTAGCTTAAAAAATAAAATCCAAGAAAAAACTTGGATTTTTTTATGCAGTTTTTTTATTTTTATTACCTTTCTAATATGTTGGAGGGAATAAAATGAAAATAACATATCAAAACAATACCAATGATTGTGGAGTTTGTGTTCTAAGTTCAATTTATGAATTTTTATATAAAGAAAAAATAACAGATAAAACAATTTTAAATGAATTTAAAATAGGTAAAAATGGAATATCTATATATGATTTAGAAATATTAGCAAAAGATATAAATATTGATTTAGAAACTTATAGTGTAGATTTAGATCAGTTATTTAGTTTAAATTTTAAAGACTATTTTATTACTTTGTTTAAAAGCGAAGTTGGTAATCATTTTGTAATTTGTAGAATAAAAAAAACTTTTATTGAAGTTTATGATTCAATAAAAGGTTTAATTAAAATTAGTTTTGAAGAATTTGAAAAAATATATAACAATATTTTTATAGTTTTTTCTAAATCAACATTTAAAAGAGAAATAAATTCTGGAACTGAAATTATTAATAAAATTAAATTTTTTGATTTACCAAGTGAATCATTGTTTTGTTTTTTAATAGTTTTTTTAGATTTAATTGTATTATCAGTTTCTTTAATCGGAAGTAGTTTAGTAAAATTAGCGATTGAATTTGTAGATAAAAATACATCTCAGAATTTGTTTTTTATTGGTTTGTATTTTATTTTTATTTTTTTAATTGAATCATTAATGCATTACTTGATTTCTTTAATAAAAATAAAGAAAATTGATGAATTAACAAAAAGAAATATTATTTTTTACATAAATTATTTAAATAACAAAAATTTCTTATTTTTTAGTGAAACAAATAAGAAAGAAATTTATCAATATCCAACTGCTATCACAAAAATATTATCTTTTAAATATATTGAAAAACCACAATTAATATCTGACATTATTTTTTTAATTTGCTTAGTTTTTGTTTTGGGATACATTTCTTTTTATTATATGCTTTTTGGAATTGCTTACAGTTTAATATCGATTTTTTTGAGTTATTTGTTAAAAAGATTTAATGAAAAGAATTTTAATAATAATAATTTACTAAAAAATCAAACAGATTATAATTT
>JAIDMU010000064.1 GCA_029050415.1 Malacoplasma sp. | reverse complement strand
TTTCAAAAGATCCACAGTTTATTAGTGATAAGCAAAAATATGTTGTTTTAAAAGAAATTGTTAAAATTCATGAAAAAATTTTATTAACACCAGAAGCTCGTAAAAAACTTTACAATATTTTAATTGATTATGTTGAATATAACAAAATAGATTTTGTTGGTTTAGACATTAACTATAAAAAAACATTCCAAACATTTTTTGATAAAGAAATAAAATTACAAAAAATTACAAAACTTTCTAACAAGTATTTTGACAAGAAAATTTGAACAACAAATTTTGTTAGAAATGACAAATGAATTAATTCAATAAAATTTAATTTATTGAAAAATGTAAGTAGAAGTTTTAATTTAGCAGAAAATGAACAAATAGTTAATAAAGTATATTCAAATACGTTACCTTTTTTGTATTTTAAAAAAATTCAAAAAGCAGAGCTTGAAATTTTAAAAACAAATGATGCTTTAGCAATAACACAATTTTATGAATTAGTAGCAAATGATGTTCAAGAAGTTTTTGAAAACAATGTAGCTAATAAAGTTGATTTAAGTGCAATTGATCAATCTGATAGTAATGAAGATGAATTTATTGAAGAAAAAAGTGATAAAGAAATTGAAAATGAAAAGAAATTATATTCTACAGTTTCTTATTATGATTATTTCCAAGAAGTTGTTCAAATTGTAAATGATAACAAAGCAAACATTGATTCATTTAATCAAAAATATATTGAAAATATAAACTATTTAAATGAAAAAAATAAAGACTATGATTCTTCTGATATTTTCAGTGCGCCATCAATTTGCTTAAACCCACTAACAGCAAAAATAGTTAATGTTTATAAACTTTATAACAATGACTTAAAAAATCATGCTAAATCTTTAAATACTGAAAACAAAAAAATAGTTTATAAGTTTGATATGAACTATAAAAATAAAATTAATTTAGCTAAAGAAGCAATTGTTTATGAAGGCGAATTTGATGAAAATGTTGAATTAAACAGACAAGAAGAATTTGCAGAAAGATTTTCACATTATGCAAATATATATAAAGAATTTGATAATGTAACTATTGAATGAAAAGAAGATGATTCTGAAATTGAAGAAAATGAAGAACCAGAACTTGATGAAAATGGAAATCCTATTGTTGTTGATGACATTAATGAAAAAATTAGTACAAGACCAGAATATGATCTAACTAAAAGTTGAGTTCAAAAAAGAATTGATGAGCATTTAAATACAGATAATTTCTTAGAAGATGTTGCAGTTGATGCACAAATTTTAGTTGAAGAAGAAAGAAGATTAAAATTAGATAAAAATAAAGTAAGACATTATAACCAGTTAAGTGAAATTTGAAAACAAGCTAATCAAATTAGTAAAGAATAAAGAGGTAATAATATGAGACAAAAAGTTTTAATAGCAAATTGAAAAATGAGTGCTGATTTTATTTCTATAAGTAAATTTTTTAAAAACATTTCTAATTTTGAAAATGTAAAAGTTATGGTTGCGCCTTCATATTTAGGAATTATTCCAAGTTTAGGTTTAGTTGGTGATAAAAACATTGAAGTAATTGCACAAAATATTTCACTTCCCTCTTTAGGTAATCACACTGGTAGTGTTTCTTGAATTGAACTAAAAGATTATGGAATTAAAACAACTTTAATTGGTCATCCAGATGCTAAATTGGATTTTAAAGAAAAGAACTATCAAATTAATCAAAAATTACATAAATTAATTAAAAATGATATTAAAGCTGTTGTTTTTATTGAAGAAAACAGAGTTGATTTATCAAAAGAAAATACTAAAGAAAATTTAAAGCTACAAATTAATCAAATTTTTGATGGTATTGATGGGTTGGATTTAATTGATAAAGTATATTTAGTTTATAAACCAACATTTTTAGGTGAAATAAGCACAAGATTTGATGAGAAATTTGTTTTTGATACTATAAAAATTATTAGAGAATTTTTAAGAAATAAATTTGGATATCACATTGGTAATAATTTACCAATTATCTATGGTGGTGAAATAGAAAATGATTATATTGAACAAATCTGTAAAAACAATGATTTGGATGGTATATTAATTGAAGATGAAAGAGCACTATCTCATAAATATATAACTGTTTTATACAAGCATTTATATAATGATTCAAATCTTGCATACACACAACACTATGATTACAAAGTTTTAATTGATCTTCCAACTGAAAATGAGAGAATTAAAGATGCTACTAAAACAATTGATTTTGATATGTATGACACATCATCTGAAACATATTTTGGTGAAATTAAAATTATAGAAGAAGACATTTAAAATAAACAAACAACTTTTATTTTTATAAAAGTTGTTTTTATTTATTTAAGGAATTTTTCTGAAAGAATTTTGAAAGAATTTCAATTGAAATAATAAAAAAAGCATGATAATAACTTTTTATAATTTTATATAAGTTAGAAATTCATTTAATTTTTAACAAAAAAATATATAAGGTTAAACTCAAATGATTAATAAAGAAAAATTTTATTTTTTAAATTCAAATATAAGTTTAAAAGAAATTAATAAACTTGTGAATTCTAAAAATTATTTAGAAGAAATTTTTGAAAATAAACTAAATAATTTAATTTATTCTCTAAAAAACTCGAATAAAAATTAATATAATTAGTGTAATAAAAATTTATTAAAAAATGAAACTTTATGATTATATATCTCAACAAAATGTTGAAGTAAGTTCTGCAAATAAAACCGTAAAAATTTATGTTTGTGGTCCTACAGTTTATAACCATGTTCATATTGGTAATTTAAGACCTATTATTACTTTTGATGTCTTAAACCGACTGTTAATTGAATTGGGATATAAAGTTATTTTTATTCACAACATAACTGATATTGATGACAAAATTATTAATAAAGCATTACAAGAACAAAAGTCAGAACTAGAAATAGCTGAGTTTTATGAAAAAAAATATTTAGACATTTTAGATAATTTAAGTATTTATAAAAAAAATATGCTTTTTCCTAAAGTTTCTACTCATATAAAGGATATTGAAAATTATATTCAAAAAATTATGGATAATAATTTTGGGTATTTCAAAAATGGAGATGTTTATTTTGACACATTAAAATCTGATAAATATGGAACAATTTCTAATAAAAAAATAGATGATCTTTTGATTGGACAAAAATCGCAATTAAATTTTAAAAAAAATAATAGTCAAGATTTTGTTTTGTGAAAAAAAACAAATATTGGTTTAAATTGAGATACACAATTTTCTAAAGGGAGACCAGGATGACATACTGAGTGCTCATGTTTGATAAATAAATATTTAGGAATACAAACTGATATACATGGGGGTGGAGTTGATTTAAAATTTCCTCATCATGAAAATGAAAATATTCAAAATATTGCAGTAACTGGAAAAACATTAGCAAGAATTTGAATGCATGTTGGACATTTAAATATTAATAATGAAAAAATGTCAAAATCACTTCAAAATTTTATTTTGGCTAAAGATATTTTAGAAACTGAATCTGCTAATACAATTAGATGATTTTTTTACCAAACAAATTTTACAAATCCTTTAAACTTTACAATTGAAAATTTAAATAGTTCTAAAAATGAAATTAATTCAATTATTTATAGTTTAGATATATTTAAAAGTTATTTAATTATTGAAAATAAATTTAATGATTTATTAGATTTTAAAAAAGAATATATTTTTGAATTAGAAAATTCTTTTAACTTTCCAAATCAAATTTCTTTTATTTTACAAAAAATTAAAATTGGACATAATTTGCTTAAGCAAAAAAAATATGATGAATTAAATGATTTGTTTTTTAATATTTCTTAT